>NZ_JAFCTQ010000007.1:0-224403 GCF_049896105.1 Janthinobacterium sp. PSPC3-1
GACCCAGCCCGGCGTGCAAGCGGCACGCGCCCGTTATGAACTTGATCGCCAAGGACAAGCAAAATGAACACATGGAACGTAAAAATCGGCATCAACCCGATCTCCTGGATGAACGACGACCTGCCGTCGCTGGGCGGCGAGACGCCGTTGGAAACCGCCTTGAAAGAGGGCGCCGAGATCGGCTATGCCGGCTTTGAGCTGGGCAACAAGTTTCCGAAAGAATCGTCGGCCTTGCGCGCCGTGCTCGGCAAATACGACCTGGCCTGCGTGTCGGGCTGGTATTCGGGCCGCCTGGCCAGCCGCTCGGCGGAAGAGGAAATCGCCGCCGTCGGTCCGCATTTGCGGCTGCTGGCCGACAGCGGCGCCACCGTGATGGTGTATGGCGAAGTGGCCGACGCGATCCAGGGTGAAGCACGGCCGCTCTATAAACGTCCGCGCTTCCAGTCGCAGCAAGCATGGCAGGATTACGCCGACAAATTGACGGTGTTTGCGAAACACCTGCTGGACCACGGCGTGCGCCTGGCCTACCACCACCATATGGGCGCCTATGTGGAGTCGCCGGCCGATGTCGACCAGCTGATGGCGCTCACGGGTGAGGAAGTGGGCTTGCTGTTCGATACCGGCCATATCACCTTTGGCGGCGGCGACGCCTTGACGGTTTTAACGAAGCACATAGCCCGCATCTGCCATGTGCACTGCAAGGATGTGCGGCCGAACGTGATCAAGCTGGCGAGGAATGGCCACTGGAGTTTCCTGCAGGCCGTGATCAATGGCGCTTTCAGCGTGCCCGGCGACGGCAGCATCGATTTTCCGGGCATTCTCACCGCCTTGTACCGCCATGGCTATCAGGGCTGGCTGGTGGTGGAGGCGGAGCAGGACCCGGCCGTGGCGCCCAGCTACCAGTACGCCAAGATGGGCCACGATTACCTGGCAAAGTTAGTGCACGAAATCCCCTTGTTGGGCCGGGAGGCCGCATGAACAGCTTGCTGGTCAAGGCCAATAAAGCCGCTGGAAAAATCGTCGAGGTGACGCCCGCATCGGCCGGTTGGACCCATGTCGGCTTTGCCGCGCACCGGCTGGCGGCGGGCGAACAGATCAGCCTGGAAACCGATGGCCGCGAGCTGTGCATCGTGGTCTTGACCGGCACGGTAACGGTCAAGGCGGGCGAGCAGCGCTGGGAAAACATCGGCGAACGGCAGAGCGTGTTCGAAGACCGCGCGCCGGCGGCCGTGTATGTGCCGCGCCGCATGCGGGTCAATATCATCGCCACCGGCAACGCGGAAATCGGCTTGTGCAGCGCGCCGGGCACGTCCGACCGTCCGGCCCGCCTGATTGATCCGCATACCATGACGCGCTCGGTGCGCGGCAGGGGCGCCAACACCCGCTATGTGTGCGACATCCTGCCGCAGACGGAAGAAGCCGATGGCTTGCTGGTGGTCGAGGTGGTGACACCATCGGGGCACTCGTCGAGCTATCCGCCGCACAAGCACGATAACGACAATATCCCCACAGAGAGTTCGCTGGAGGAAACCTATTACCACCGGCTGAATCCCGAGCAGGGCTTTGCCTACCAGCGCGTGTACACGGACGACCGCAGCATCGACCAGGCGCTGGCGGTGGAAAACCACGATGTGGTGATGGTGCCGCGCGGCTACCACCCGGTCACCGTGCCGTATGGCTACGATGGCTACTACCTGAATGTGATGGCCGGCCCGAAACGGGTCTGGCATTTTAAAAACGATCCGGCCCATGAATGGCTGATGACGAAATAACCAAGGAAAAACAATGACAACCCCGACAATTGGCCACTTTATCGGTGGCAGCGCGATGGCGTCGCGTTCCGAGCGCAGCAGCGACGTCTTCAATCCCGCCACCGGAGCAATCACCGCCAGGGTTGCGCTGGCAAACTCCAGCGAGCTGAACGCCGCCGTGGCGGCCGCCCACACCGCCTTTCCCGCTTGGTCGCAGACCTCGCCGCTGCGCCGCGCCCGGGTCATGTTCAAGTTCAAGGAATTGCTGGAAACCCATTCCGATGAACTGGCGGCCTTGATCACGGCCGAGCACGGCAAGGTGTTTACGGATGCCAAGGGCGAAGTGACGCGCGGTATCGAAGTGGTGGAATTTGCCTGCGGCATCCCGCAGATGATGAAGGGTGAATACAGTGAACAGGTCGCCGGCGGCATCGACGCCTGGTCGATCCGCCAGGCGCTCGGTGTGTGCGTGGGGATTACCCCGTTTAACTTCCCGGTGATGGTGCCGATGTGGATGTTCCCGATGGCGATTGCCTGCGGCAACACGTTTGTGCTGAAACCGTCGGAGCGCGATCCGTCGGCCAGTCTGCTGCTGGCAAAACTGCTCACGGAAGCGGGCCTGCCGGACGGCGTGTTCAATGTGGTGCAAGGCGACAAGGAAGCCGTCGATGGCCTGCTGCACCACCCGGACGTGCGCGCCGTCAGCTTTGTCGGTTCGACCCCGATCGCCGAATACATCTACGCCACCGGCTGTGCGCAGGGCAAGCGGGTGCAGGCGCTGGGCGGCGCGAAAAACCATATGGTGGTGATGCCCGACGCCGATCTTCCACAAACCGTGGACGCCTTGATGGGCGCGGCATTCGGTTCGGCCGGCGAGCGCTGCATGGCCATTTCGGTGGTGGTGGTGGTCGGCAATGTGGGCGACCAGCTGGTGGAAGCCTTGCTGCCGCGCATCGCCGAACTCAAAATCACGCAGGGCATGGACCTGGCGGCTGAAATGGGCCCGGTGGTCACGCAAGTGCACAAGGATAAGATCAGCGGCTATATCGCCACCGGTGTGCAAGAAGGCGCCAAGCTGGTCGCCGACGGCCGCGGGTTTGTCTTGCCCGGCCATGAAAACGGCTTTTTCCTGGGTGGCAGCCTGTTCGACCATGTGACGCCGGACATGACCATCTACAAGGAAGAGATCTTCGGCCCGGTCTTGTGCATCGTGCGCGTGCCCGATTTCGCCACCGCGCTGGACCTGGTCAACGCCCATGAATACGGCAACGGCACGGCCATCTACACGCGCGACGGCAATACGGCGCGCGAATACACGCACCGGGTGCAGGTCGGGATGGTGGGCGTCAATGTGCCGATTCCCGTGCCGATGGCCTTCCACAGTTTTGGCGGCTGGAAACGCAGCCTGTTTGGCGACCACCATGCGCACGGCCCGGAATCGGTGCGCTTCTATACCAAGCAGAAAGCCGTTACCCAGCGCTGGCCGGCATCGACCGCAGCGGGCGCCGAATTTGCCATGCCGACTCTGAAGTAAGCAGCTGGTTTGATTCTTGCTTACTGCTTTGGCTACTTGTCAGCCAAAGCAGAATAGCCCATGACGTCCAGCCGTACCCCTAGTCTTTCCGAGCGTCCTTTGCGCATCGTGGTCGTCAATACGATAGTCGACCACGCCGCGCACACGGATAGCGCGCTGGCCGCCCAGGCGCAGCGCGGCAATGCCCTGCGTATCGGCCTGCTGGAAGCGGGCTATGACATCATCGCCTCGCTGCCTGCCGACCTCTACCTCCCCGAGCGCATTGCGCAACTCCAGCCCGACCTGATCATTATCGACGCCGAATCGGACGCGCGCGACGTACTCGAGCATATCGTCATCGCCACCCGTGACGAGCGCCGCCCCATCGTGCTGTTCACCGAAGACGGCGCCACCGCCAGCATCGACGCGGCCATGGCGGCCGGGGTGTCGGCCTATATCGTGGCCGGCCTGCAGGCAGAACGCATCGCGCCGGTGCTGAACGTGGCGCTGTCGCGTTTTCGCCAGGAAGAAAAGCTGCGCGCCGAACTCGATGACACGCGCCACAAGCTGGCGGAGCGCAAAGTGATCGAGCGGGCCAAGGGCCTGTTGATGACGCATCACGGCCTGACGGAAGAGCAGGCCTACCAGCGCCTGCGCACCATGGCCATGAACAAGAAGCTGAAGCTGGCCGAGATTGCCCAGCGCATCCTGGATGTGGAGGACTTGCTGGGATGACAGGTCGATGCCGGCCGGCCAGCTCATTGTGGTGCGACGCACCAATACAGTGCATTATTTTTGAATGCCGCGCGACACGGCAGACTTTTCAGCAAGGAATGGTATGACTGAGCAAGCGGGTGGTCACATGCGATGGACGCAGCCTGAAAAACACGTGGTCAGGATAGGCTATCTGCCACTGACGGACTGCGCCTCGCTGATCATGGCGGCGGAACTGGGTTTTGACGAACAATACGGCATCAAGATCGAGCTGAGCCGCGAGACCTCGTGGGCCGGCGTGCGCGACAAGCTGGGCAATGGCGAGCTTGATGCCGCCCATGTGCTGTACGGCCTGGTGTTCGGCGTGCAGATGGGGATCGGCGGCCAGCAGCATGACATGGCCGTGCTGATGAATCTGAACCATAACGGGCAATCGGTGGCCTTGTCGGCGGACCTGGCGCGGGCCGGCGCGGTCGATGGCGCGTCGCTGGCGCGCCAGCTGGGCAGCGCCGGACGTCCTTATGTCTTTGCGCATACTTTCCCGACCGGCAACCATGCGATGCTGCTGCAATACTGGCTGGCCGCGCACGGCATCGATCCGGTGCGCGATGCGCGCGTGATGACGGTGCCGCCGTCGCAGATGGTGGCGGCCCTGCGCGCCGGCCAGCTGGACGGCTTTTGTGCCGGCGAGCCATGGGGCGGCAAGGCGATTGCCGACGGCGTCGGCGTGACGGCCACCACCAGCGGCGCCATCTGGCCCGATCACCCGGGCAAGGTACTGGGCACCAGTGCCGCGTTTGCGCGGCAGCATCCGAACACCTGCCGCGCGCTGATCGCCGCCGTGCTCGAAGCGGGGCGCTGGATCGATGCGAGTGACAGCAACCGGCTGCGGATGGCCGCCATCCTGGCCGGCCCCGCCTACCTGAATACGCCGCAGGAACTGCTGGCGCCGCGCATCCTCGGCCACTATTGCGATGGCCTGGGCAAGTGCTGGAACGAGCAACATGGCTTGCGCTTCCATGGCGACGGCGCCGTCAATTTTCCGTATCTGTCCGACGGCATGTGGTTCATGACCCAGCACCGGCGCTGGGGCCTGCTGCGCGACGAACCCGATTACCTGGCGGTCGCCGGCCACGTCACGCGCCTGGACTTGTACCGCCAGGCGGCGGAAATGACGGGCACGCCGGTACCAATCGGCCTGATGCGCAGCTCGACCCTGTGCGATGGCGTGCTGTGGGACGGCAGCAATCCCGAACAGTACGCGGCCTCGTTCGCGATCCGCCACTTTTTTTGAAGTTTGACTGAAAGCAGGAGATTTATCATGGCACAAGGCTACGTTACCCTGGTGGGCGCCGGTCCCGGCGACCCGGATCTGCTGACCATCAAGGCGGTCAAGGCCATCGCGTCGGCCGACGTGGTGCTGATCGACGACCTGGTCAACCCGGCCATCCTGGCCCATGCGGCGCCCGGCGTGCGGGTGGTGGAAGTGGGCAAGCGCGGCGGCTGCGCCTCGACGCCGCAGGCATTCATCGAAAGGCTGATGCTGGCGGAAGCACGTGCCGGCCTGCATGTGGTGCGCCTGAAAGGCGGCGACCCCTATCTGTTCGGGCGCGGCGGCGAAGAGCGCGCCTACCTGCGCGGCCATGGCGTGCGGGTCGAGGTGGTGCCCGGCATCAGCAGCGGCCTGGCCGCGCCGTCGGCCATCGGCGTGCCGCTGACGCACCGCGGCTGGAGCCAGGGCGCGATTTTTGTCACCGGCCACGGCAAGGATGCGGCCTCCGAACCGAACTGGGCGGCGCTGGCGCAAAGCGGGCTGACCCTGGTGATCTACATGGGCGTGGCGCGCGTGGCGGCGATCCAGGCGGGCCTGCTGGCCGGCGGCATGGCGCCCGGCACGCCGGTGGCCGTGGTGCAATCGGCCAGCCTGGACGCGCAGCGCCAGTTGCTGAGCACCTTGCAGGATTTGCCGCCAGCCCTGCAGGCCAGCGGCCTGGGCAGCCCCAGCATCATCGTGGTGGGCGAAGTGGTGCGCTGCGCCGACGCCTGGGACGCGCATGGTGGCGCCCATGCGCTGCCTGTGGCGGCGGCGCGATAAGCCGGCATTTTTTTCGCCGTGTGCGCATCGTCGGCAAGCTTTGATAGTATCCTCATGACGAGCGGGGCGTTATGCCCGCAGGCCGAGGAACCGGAACAAGCGATCGACAATGCATACTCTGAACAAGGGCTGGACGGTATCACAGGTCAGGATATGGGCCGGCGGCTTGCTGCTGGCGGTCGTTATCGGCGGCGCCCTGTATGCGGGGGCGCGGCGCACCATCAACGATGATGCGCGCCAGCGTTTCGACAACCTTGCCTACAGCGCCCAGCAGAGTCTTGCGGCGCGCGTGAAAAGTTATTCCGACCTGCTGCGCGGCATGGAGTCGCTGTTCCGCACCAACGAGAAGCTGACGCGCAAGCAGTTCCACGATTATGTGTCCGGGCTCGATATCGCGCGCCAGTTTCCCGCCGTCGAATCGCTCAACTATGCGGTGGCCGTCAGTGCCGCCCAGCGCGATGCCTTTGTCGCCGCCGTGCGCGCCGACGACAGCCTGGTGGCGGGCGGTTATCCCGCCTTCAATATCCGCCCGCCGGGCCAGCGCGCCGACTACACCGTGCTGACCTTCCTCGAGCCCGATTCGCTGGTGGCCGAGCGCCAGGGCGTCGATATCGGCGCCAATCCGGCCATTGCGCAGGCGCTGGCGCAGGCGCGCGACAGCGGCGAGATCAGCGCTTCGGGCCAGGTGATCCTGATCAAGGGGCCGCCGGCGCGCATCGGCCTGGGCATGCGCCTGCCGGTGTACCGCAACGGCATGCCGCGCGCCACCGTGGCCGAGCGCCGCGCCGCCTACAAGGGCTCGGTCGGGATCGGCTTCGGCGTGGCGCAACTGGTGCGCAGCGCGCTGGAAGGCAATGCCCTGCAGCCGCTGCACCTGACCCTGTACAGCGCGCCCGGGCCGTTTGCGACCACCGGCGAACTGCAGCTCACGCCCCACGACCGGTTGCTGTTCAACGATAACGGCGAACTGGCGGCAAGCCCTCCCCAACCTGGCCAGGACGCCGCGTATTTTGACCAGTTGCTGCCGATCGAATACCACGGCGGCTTGTGGAAAGCCCATTTCCGCGTGCGCAAGAGCGAGCTCTACAGCAGCTTCGACCGCTATCTGCCGGCGCTGGCGCTGGCCGTGGGCGTGGCCGGCACCTTGCTGGCCTATGGCTACATGCTGACCCTGTATCTGTCGCGGCGCAATGCCATGGCCCAGCGCGCCATGCTGGAATCAGTCCTCGACAGTGTCGATGCGTATGTCGTCGTGAAGGACGAAAACCTGCGCTTTCGTTATGTCAATGCGCGCATGCTGGAGATCCTCGAGCGGCCCATCGAGCAGGTCCTCGGGCGCCAGGCGGGCGAGCTGATCGGAGAGGAACTGGCGGCGACTTTCCATGCCCGCGAGCAGCAGATCTGCGCCACCGGCGTCAAGTTCGTCGGCGAGGAACGCTTTGTCGACCTGCACGGCAAGGTGCATCACCTGTGGAGCGTCAAAGTGCCGATGGGCCCGCCGGGCGCCGTGACCGGCCTGATCGGCCTGTCCACCGACGTGACCGAACTGCACCAGCTCAAGGAGCGCGCGGACGCGGCCAGCCAGGCCAAGAGCGACTTCCTGTCGAACATGAGCCATGAAATCCGCACGCCGATGAACAGCATTATCGGCATGGCCCACCTGGCCCTGAAATCGGTGGCCGATGCGCGCCAGCGCGACTACCTGCAGAAAATCTACCATTCAGGCCAGCACCTGCTGGGCCTGATCAACGATATCCTCGACTTTTCCAAGATCGAGGCGGGCAAGCTGGAACTGGAGGTCAAGCAGTTCCGGCTCGATACCCTGCTGGCGAATATCTCCAGCCAGCTCGGCGAGGCGGCCGCCGCCAAGCCACTGCATCTGCATTTCGACATTGCGCGCGACTTGCCGCAGCGCTGGTGCGGCGACGCCCTGCGGCTCGAACAGGTCTTGCTGAACCTGACCAACAACGCCATCAAGTTTTCCGACAGCGGCCATGTGTACGTGCGCGTGCGCATGGACGCGGAGGGCGGCCGCCAGGCCATGCTGCGCTTCGAGGTGCAGGACAGCGGCATCGGCATGAGCCCGGAAGAAGTGGCGCAGCTGTTCCGCTCCTTCCACCAGGCCGACGCGTCGACCACGCGCAAATATGGCGGCAGCGGCCTGGGGCTGGTGATCAGCAAGCAGCTGGCCGAGCTGATGGGCGGCGAGGTGGGCGTGCACAGCCAGCCGGGGCTGGGCAGCACCTTCTGGTTTACGGCCCGCCTGGACAAGTACGCGGGCGCGCCGGAAGACAGCGGCGGCGCGGGCGAGCCGCCGCTGCTGGACGTGATACGGGGCGCCTCCATCCTGCTGGTGGAAGACAATCTGTTCAGCCAGCAGGTGGGCTGCGAACTGCTGGAAGACGCGGGCGCCATCGTGCGCGTGGCCAATAACGGCCGCGAGGCGCTGGAACTGCTGGCCCGGCAAAGCTATGACTGCGTGCTGATGGACGTGCAGATGCCCGAGATGGATGGCTTCGAGGCGACCCGCCGCATCCGCGCCGATCCGCTGCTGGCGGGCCTCCTGGTGATCGCCATGACGGCCAATGCCGGCAGCGAAGACCGGGTGCGCTGCCTGGAGGCGGGCATGGATGAATTCCTCACCAAGCCGATCGCGCCCATGCTGCTGTTCCAGCTGCTGGCCAAATGGCTGCGCCGGCGTGGCGGCATCGTCGTGCAGGCGCCATCTGCCGTGACGCCGGCCGGTGGCGCGCGCGACGCCGCGGTGCTCGACGTGGCGGCGCTGTCGCTGACCTTCAGCAACGATCCCGTCAAGATGCGCAAGTACGCCCAGCTGTTCCTCGACACGGCGCGCGACGGCCTGGCCGAAATGGAGCAGGCGCTGGCGCTGGAAGACCTGAAGCGCCTGGCCGACCTGGGCCACCGCACCAAGTCGTCGGCGCTGGCTGTCGGCGCGAATGCATTCGCGGCCCTGTGCCTGGCGCTGGAAGGCTTGCGCCATGGCGGCGACCTGCCGCAGGCGCGCGCGCTGATGGCGGCCATGGGGCCGGCGCTGGCGCAGGTGGCCGAACAAATTTCCCTCGATTTTGCCAACAGCGACACCACCTGACGCAGGCAGCGGCGATAATAGGCGCTGGCCCACCCTGAACCTCATCGCATGCACACTCCCATCACGCCTGGCCTGTTGATTTTGCACGGCAACCAGCTGGAACACCTGCGCGCCGCCGTCTTCCAGTGGCTGCGCAATCATCCGCTGGCGCCGCTGGAAACCGATATCTTCCTGGTGCAGTCGAACGGCGTGGCCGAATGGCTGAAAATCGCGCTGGCCGAGGAAATGGGAGTCTGCGCCGCCACCCGCATCGCCCTGCCGGCGCGCCTGCTGTGGGAAAGCTACCGCGGCATGCTGGGCCGCGAGCGCGTGCCGCGCGTGTCGCCGTTCGATAAATCTCCGCTCACCTGGCGTCTGATGCGGCTGCTGCCGTCCCTGCTGGCCGACCCTGTTTTTGCGCCGCTGCGCTACTTCCTGGCCGATGGCGATTGCGAACGGCGGCTGCAGCTGGCCGAACGCCTGGCCGATCTGTTCGACCAGTACCAGGTGTACCGCGCCGACTGGCTGGCCGACTGGGCGGCCGGGCGCAATGTGCTGAAAACGGCGCGCGGCGAAGCGATCGAACTCAAGGAAGAGCAGTTGTGGCAGCCGCAGCTGTGGCGCGCCGTCAACGCCGACGTCGAGGCGTTCGAGCGCGACACGGGCCGCGCCGATATCCACGACGCCTTTCTGGCGGCGATCGCCGCCGGCGAACTGCCTGCCGGCAAGCTGCCGCGCCGCGTGGTGCTGTTCGGCGTGTCGGCCTTGCCGTATCAAACCCTGCAGGCGCTGGCGGCGCTGGCGCGCCACACGCAGGTGGTGCTGGCCGTGCCCAACCCCTGCCAGTACTACTGGGGTGACATTATCGAAGGGCGCGACCTGCTGCGCGCCAGCTACAAGCGCCAGCAGCAGCGCAACGGCCAGGATCTGGCGCAGCTGCCGCTGGAAGAACTGCATGCGCACAGCCATCCGCTGCTGGCCAGCTGGGGCCGGCAGGGGCGCGACTTTATCCGCATGCTCGACGAATTCGACGAACAGGCGCACGCCGAAGGGCGCGACCACAGCCTGCGCATCGACCTGTTCGGCGACGAACAGGGCGTCACGTTATTACAGCAGGTGCAGGTCGCCATCCGCGAACTGCGTCCCCTGGCCGAACATGAGCAAGTGCCGCCCGAGGAGGATGACCGCTCGATCGAATTCCACGTCACGCACAGCGTGCAGCGCGAAGTCGAGGTGCTGCACGACCAGCTGCTGGCCATGTTTGCGCACAGCGGCCAGACCGGCCTGCGCCCGCGCGACGTGGTGGTGATGGTGCCCGATATCGATGTGTTCACGGCGGCGATCCACGCCGTCTTCGGCCAGCACCGCCGCACGGACGCACGCTTTATTCCGTTCGAGATCGGCGACGTCAAGGACCGCAGCGTCAATCCGCTGCTGGTCGCCCTGGAATGGCTGCTGCAACTGCCGCTGCAGCGTTGCCGCCAGAGCGAGGTGCGCGACCTGCTCGACGTGCCGGCGCTGGCCGCGCGCTTCGGCCTGCAGGGCGACGATCTCGACACCCTGGGCGCGTGGATCGAAGGGGCCGGCGTGCGCTGGGGCCTGGACCGCGAACACCGCGCCGGCCTGGGCCTGGGCGCGGCCGGCGAGCAGAATGCCTGGATCTTCGGCGTGCGGCGCATGCTGCTCGGCTACGCCAGTGGCAGCGGCGCCAGTTTCGACGGCATCGAGCCGTATGCGGAAGTCGGCGGCCTGGACGCCGCGCTGGCGGGCTCGCTGGCGCAGCTGGTCGAAGCGCTGCTGCACTGGCGCGCCGTGCTGGCGCAATCGCGCACGCCGGCGCAATGGGGCGTGCAGGCGAGGGCGCTGCTGGCGAGCTTTTTCGAGGCCGGCGACGAGGGCGACCGCCTGACCCTGGCGCAGCTGGAAGGCGCGCTGCAGGGCTGGCTGGAAACCTGCGAGCATGCGGGCTTTGTCGAGACGGTGCCGCTGGACGTCTTGCGCGTGGCCTGGCTGGGCGCGCTCGACGAGCCGACCCTGAACCACCAGTTCGTTTCCGGTGGCGTCACCTTCTGCACCCTGATGCCGATGCGCGCCGTGCCGTTTCGCGTGGTATGCCTGCTGGGCATGAACGACGGCGACTTCCCGCGCCGCGCGCCGAAAGCCGATTTCGATTTGTTGGCGCTGCCCGGCATGGCGCGCCCGGGCGACCGCTCGCGCCGCGACGACGACCGCTACCTGATGCTCGAAGCCCTGCTGGCCGCGCGCGATAAATTGTATGTCAGCTGGGTCGGGCGCAATGTGCGCGACAATTCCGAGCAGCCGCCTTCGGTGCTGGTATCGCAGCTGCGCGACTACCTGGCCGCCGGCTGGTCGCTCGACCGTGACTTGACGACGCTGACCACCGCGCACGCGCTGCAGCCGTTCAGCCGGCGCTATTTTGAAGACGGCGGCTTGCTGACCTATGCCGGCGAATGGCGGATCGCCCATGCCGATGCGGGCCAGTCGCCCGAGCTGCTGGCGCTGGGGCCGTATGAACTCGACCCTGGCACCCGGCTGAGCCTGGGCGAGCTGGCCAGCTTCGTGCGCCAGCCCGTCAAGTATTTTTTCCGCCGCCGCCTCAGCGTGCACTTTGCCGACGCGGCCATGCTGGGCGAGGACGAAGAACCGTTCGGCCTGAATGCCCTGGAGCGTTATCTGCTGGAAGACACCATGCTCGATGATGGCGGCGCGCAGGAAGCGCTGGCGGACGTGCGCGCCGGTTTGCAGGCGCGCGCCGACAAGCTGGCGCGCGAAGGCGTGCTGCCGATCGGCCTGATCGGCCGGCAAGTGCAGGAGCAGCTGGTCGAGGCGCTGGTGCCGGTGCGCAGCGCCTGGCTGTCCTTGCGCGCCTCGTTTCCCGAGGCGGCCGCCAAGCGCGCCATCGCGCTGCCGTTCGGCGAGCTGCTGGTCGAGGACTGGCTCGACAAATTGCGCGGCAACGGCGGTGAAACGGCCTGGCTGGAGCAGATCTCGTCCAAGGTGATGGATAAGTCCGGCCTGGCGCGTGGCGACAAGCTGATGCTGATGTGGCTGCGCCAGCTGGCCGCCGCCGCGATCGGTTTCCCCGTCACCGGCTACCTGGTGGCGCGCGACGCCATCGTCAGCATGGCGCCGCTCGACCCGGCCGCCTCGCGCGCGGCGCTGGCCACCTTGCTGGCGCTGTGGCGCGAGGGCATGAACCACCCGCTGCCGACGGCCTGCAAGACGGGCCTGGCGCTGGTGCAGGAGGGCGATCCGCGCGCCGTGTATGACGGCGGCTTCGAGATTGGCGGCGAGCGCGAGGAACTGTGCCTGGCCCGCCTCTGGCCCGAGTTTTCCGCGCTGGCGGCCGAAGAGGCGTGGCAGGACTGCACGCGCGAGCTGTACGGCCCGCTGGCCGACTGGCTGCGCGAGCATGTCACCCTGGACCCGATAGGCGCGCCGGACGGCGCGGGAGAAGAACCATGACCAGCCATCTGCTCAACCCGCTGGCGTTTCCGCTGCACGGCTCGCGCCTGATCGAGGCGTCCGCCGGCACCGGCAAGACCTGGACCATCGCCGCGCTGTATGTGCGCCTGGTATTGGGCCACGGCGATGAAGACACGGCTTTTTCGCGCCCGCTGCTGCCGGCCGATATCCTGGTGATGACGTTTACCCGCGCCGCCACGCGCGAGCTGTCGAACCGGGTGCGCGAGCGCCTGATCGAGGCGGCCGCTTATTTCCGCAATGAGTCCGATGGCAGCGATCCTTTTCTCGACGCGCTGCTCGATTCCTACCCGGACGACAGCGCGCGGCAAAAGGCGGCGCACCGGCTGATGCTGGCCGCCGAGACCATGGACGAGGCGGCGATCTTCACCATCGACGCCTGGTGCCAGCGCATGCTGCGCGAACACGCGTTCGACAGCGGCAGCCTGTTCGACGAAGAACTGGTCAGCGACGAGCAGGCGCTGTTCGAGGATGCGGCCCACGATTACTGGCGCCAGCAGGTCTACCCCCTGCGCGAGCAGGCGCTGGCCGTGCTGCTCGACTGCTGGCCCGATGTGGCGGCGCTGAAAAAAGCCGTGCGCGAACTGGCGCGCCGGCCCGGCATGATGGGCCTCGGCGGCGAGGAAGCCTTGTCGTCGCTGATAGCCCGCGAACAGCAGGCCTTGGGGGCGCAGCTGGCCGGCCTGAAGCAGGGCTGGCTCGCGCGCGCCAACGCCATGGAAGCGTGGATTGCCGGCCACCGCGCCGCCAATCCCAAATGCTTCAACGGCGTCAAGATGAAGCCCGATAACCTGGCGAAATGGTTCGACGGCCTGCGCCGCTGGGCGCAAGATCCCTTGCTGCTGATGCCGGCGATTACCGCCAAGGCCTGGGAGCGTTTGACGCCCGCCGGCATCGAGGACGCGTTTGCCAAGAGCTTCACGGCCAGCGTGCCCGAATGTTTCGAGCATACCGAACAACTGGGGCGTGACCTGGCGGCCATCACGCCGCTGGCGCACACCCTGCACCTGCACGCGGCGGCAAGGATCGCGCGCCGCATGGACAAGCTCAAGCGCCAGTCGCGCCAGTTCGGCTTTGCCGACATGCTGCAGCGCCTGCACGACGCGCTGGCCGGCGAGAACGGCGCCGCGCTGCGCCAGCGCATCGTGGAACAATATCCGCTGGCGATGGTCGACGAATTCCAGGATACGGCGCCCGCCCAGTACCAGATTTTCAACCTGCTGTACCGGATTGCCGACAACGACCCGGCCCAGGGACTGTTCCTGATCGGCGACCCGAAACAGTCGATCTACGGCTTTCGCGGCGCCGATATTCAAAGCTACCTGGCGGCGCGCCGCGCTACCGAGGGGCGCCACTACCAGCTGGGCACCAACTACCGCTCGACGGCGCCGCTGGTGGCCGCCGTCAACCAGCTGTTTTTACATGCCGAGCGGCCCGAAGTGCCGTTGGGCGCCTTCCGCTACCGCACGCCGGACGCCAATCCGCTGCCGTTCGAGGCGGTCGCTGCCAAGGGGCGCGACGAACAACTGGTGAATACGGACGGCGCGCTGCCGGCCCTGCTGGCCGCCTGCGCCAGCGACGAGTCGCTGCGCGGCGATACTTACCGCGCGTATTTTGCCGACCACTGCGCCGAGCATATAGTCGCCATGCTGAACGACGCGCAAGCGGGTTTTGACGGCCCCGATGGCTTTGCGCGCCTGCAGCCGGCCGATATCGCGGTGCTGGTGCGCGACCGCAAGGAGGCCGGCGCGATCCGCCGCGCATTGGCGCGCCGGCGCGTGGCCAGCGTGTATTTGTCCGACAAGGATTCCGTGATCGACAGCGAAGAAGCGGCCGATGTCCTGCGCTGGCTGGCGGCGCTGGCCAATCCGCTCGATGGCGGCCTGGCGCGCGCCGCGTTTGCCACCCGCACCATCGCCTTGCCGCTGGGCGAGCTGGCGCGCCTGTCGAGCGACGAGCTGGAATGGGAGCGCCGCATCGAGCAACTGAAGGCGCTGCACCTGATCTGGCAGCGCCAGGGCGTGCTGGCCATGCTGCGCCGCTTTATCCACGAGCTGCAACTGCCGGCCATGCTGCTGCAGCAGACGGGCGGCGAGCGCCGGCTGACCAATCTGCTGCACCTGGCCGAACTGCTGCAATCGGCCAGCCGCCAGCTCGATGGCGAGCAGGCGCTGATACGCTGGCTGGCCGAGCAGATCGAGGGCGGCGGCGAGAGCGGCGACGAGCGCGTGCTGCGGCTGGAAAGCGACGCCGAGCTGGTGAAAGTGATCACCGTGCACAAGTCGAAGGGTCTCGAATATCCGCTGGTCTACCTGCCGTTCGCCGTCACGGCGCGCAAGGCCGAAAAGCGCAACCGCAGTTTTGTCGACTATGCGGACGAGAACGGCGAGCGCCACCTGGACCTGTCGCTGTCGGACGAGGCGATGGCTTTTGTCGAGGAAGCGCGCATCGAGGAAGACTTGCGCCTGCTGTACGTGGCGCTGACGCGCGCGCGCCATTTTCTGTGGCTGGGCGTGGCCGCGCTGGCGGCGCGCAAGGCGGGCGAGAATACCCTGCACGAATCGGCGCTCGGCTATCTGCTGACGGGCGGCGACAAGCTGCCGGGCGAGCAGCTGCAGCAGCGCTGGCACGAGGTGTGCGGCGGCTGCGACGCGATCGCGATTTCCAGCCTGGCGCAGCCCGGGCCCGCCACCTTGTTGAACCGCATCGAGCACCGCCCCGAATTGCGCGAAGCGCCGCAATTCACGGGCCGCTTCGAGCGCGACTGGTCGGTCGGCAGCTTTACCTCGCTGACGCGCCAGATCGGCGCCATCGCCAGCCATGTGCCGCAGCGGGCGCTGGAAGAAACCTTGCTTGAAGACGGTACAGGCGTGGCGCCGGTCCCCAGCCTGCCGGCGCCGCACACGGCCGACGCGCCGTGGCACCGTTTTCCGCGCGGCTCGATGCCCGGCAATTTCCTGCACGAGCAGCTCGAATGGATGGGGGGCGAAGGCTTCGATTGCGTGCATGACGCCACTTTCGATGCGCGCCTGGCTGCGCGCTGCGAGCGGGCCGGCTGGGGCAATCGTCAGGAGGACGCCATCGCCTGGCTGCGCGAGGTGGCCATCACGCCGCTGCCGCTGCTGGACGCCTCCCTGGCGCAACTGGACAGCACCTTGCCGGAGATGGAGTTCTGGTTCCCCAGCGAGCACCTGGCCACCGAGGCGCTCGACCAGCTGTGCACGCGCTTGCTGTTGGATGGCGCGCCGCGCCCGGTGCTGCCGCGCCGCCAGCTGCACGGCATGCTGAAGGGCTTTGCCGACCTGGTGATTGAGCGGGAAGGGCGCTACTGGGTGCTCGACTACAAATCGAATGCCCTGGGCAATAACGACGCGAGCTACCACACTGAGGCGCTGGCGGCCGGCATGGCCCAGCACCGCTACGATATCCAGGGCGCCATCTATATGCTGGCGCTGCACCGGCTGCTGAAAAGCCGGCTGGGTGAACACTACGATCCGGCGCAGCAGCTGGGCGGGGCGATTTTCCTGTTCTTGCGCGGCATCGCCAACCCGGACACGCACGGCTGCTACTGGCTGGCGCCGCAGCTGGAACTGCTGGACGGCCTGGATCAATTACTGGAAGAGACGCATGCATAGCACCACCCTGGAACCCTTGCTGGCCTTTTTCGATGGCGTGGCCGATACCGGCCAGGTGCGCCGCCTGGGCGCGGCCTTTGCGCGCTTTGTCGGCAGCCTGGCACAGGACCAGGCGCCTGCGCCCGATGCGCCGGCGCTGGCGGTCGCCTGCGTGGTGCTGTCCGAGCTGGAAGGGCGCGGCCACAGCTGCGTGATGCTAGCTGAGCTGGCGCATGCGCCGTCGCAGCTGATGGGCTGGACGGACGAGCAATGGCAGGCCGTGCTGGCCGTCTCCGGGCCGCTGCCCGCCACCCTGGAAGACTGGTGCGTGCTGCTGGCCAGGGCGCCGCAGGTGTGGTCGGCCGGCGTGGCTGACATGGTGGACGCTCGGCAACCGCTGGTGCTCGACGGCGAACGCCTGTATCTGCGCCGCTACTGGCGCGATGAAACGGCCGTCGGCATGGCCATCGCCACGCGCGCCGCCACCGTCGTGGCGCCCCCATTGCCGCAGGTGCGCCAGTGGCTCGATGTGCTGTTCGACCGGCCACCGGAGGGCGGCGGGCCGGACTGGCAAAAAGTCGCCTGCGCCATCGCCCTGCGCGGCAAGGTGGCCATCATCACGGGCGGGCCGGGTACCGGCAAGACGTATACGGTGGCCAGTCTGCTGACCTTGCTGTTTGCCGTCTCGCCGCAGCCCGAGCAGCTGCGCATCGCGCTGGCCGCGCCCACCGGCAAGGCGGCCGCGCGCCTGAAGCAGTCGATCGACCAGGCGTTGGCGGGGCTGGCAAAGAAGGTCGGCGCGGCGGCTGGCAATGCGCTGCCCTTGCTGGCCCTGGCGCAGCGCATGGGCGCCGCGCGCACCCTGCACAGCCTGCTGGGGGCGCGGCCCGGCACGCGCGCGTTTGCCCACCATGCGGGCAACCAGCTTGACGTGGACGTATTGATCGTCGACGAAGCGTCGATGGTGCACCTGGAGATGATGGCGTCGGTGCTGGACGCGCTGCCGCCCACCGCCATCCTGATACTGCTGGGTGACAAGGACCAGCTGGCGTCGGTCGAGGCGGGCGCCGTGCTGGGCGATCTGTGCCACGATGCGCAGGCGGGCGGTTACGACGCGGCCACCATCGCCTATGCGCAGGCAGCCAGCGGCGTGGCAATTCCCGCCGGCTTTGCGGGCGATGCCGGCGCGCTGGCGCAGCAGACGGTGATGCTGCGCCACAGCCACCGCTTCGGCGGCCCGATCGGAGAATTGGCGCTGGCCGTCAACGATGGCCGGCCGGACCTGGCGAAAGCCTGTTTTGCCAACGACGCCGAAGGCAGGGTGGCGTGGAAGGTGCCGGCCCAGCCGGAAGAGGTGCTGCGCCTGGCCCTGGGGGGCCGCGAGGGCGCGCCGGGCGGCTACCGGCCCTACCTGGAACTGGTGAATGCGGGCAGTGAAGGTCACTTTGATCATGACGACTGGGTGCGCGGCGTACTGCGCAGCTTCGAGGCGTTCCGCATCCTGTGCGCCGTGCGCGACGGCGAGTGGGGCGTGGCGGGCCTGAATACGGCGATCGAACTGCGCCTCGAAAGGGAGGGCCTGCTACGGCGCGCCGAATGGTATGTGGGCCGGCCCGTGATGGTCACGCGCAATGACTACGGCACCGGCGTGTTCAATGGCGATATCGGCCTGACCTTGCGCGATCCGTCGCGGCCTGCTTCCTTGCGCGTGTATTTCCTCGAAGGCGACAAGGTGCGCAGCGTGCTGGCCACCCGCTTGCGCCAGGTGGAAACGGCGTTCGCCATGACGGTGCACAAATCGCAGGGGTCGGAATTTCGGCACACGGTGCTGGTGCTGCCGCAGGAGGGCGGCGCCATGCTGGCGCGCGAACTGGTCTACACCGGCATCACGCGCGCGCGCGACTTTTTTACCCTGGTATCGCCGACGCAGGCGGTGCTGTTCGACGCAATTTTGCGCCGCACGCAGCGCGCCAGCGGCTTGCGTGGCCTGATCGCGCAGTCGCCTTAGCTCAGGGCGGCGGCGCGTCCTGCGCCGCCAGCCGCCGGGCCGCCTGCGCCGCCAGCCGCCGGGCCGCCTGCGCCGGCGGCGACTGTTTCATCGGCAGCAGCATGGCCGCCCGCGCCAGCAGGCGCACCAGCGTCGCCTCGCCCCGGCGCAGGCCCCGTCCGCGCAGTTGCGGCAGCGAGCGCACCGGTTCGGGCGTCATCTGCACGGCGGCGCGCATCAGCAGCCGCTGCAGCCAGCGCATCGGCGCCGGCAGGATGGCCGCGCCGGACATGATGCGCAGGAACTCGGCCAGGATCTCCGATCCTTCCAGCCGTGGCGCGGTGGCGGCCAGCAGCGTTTCCCATTCGGCCCGCGAACCCGGCGCGCCGCTGGCGCCATACAGCCGGGCGGAAGGCAGGGCTTCGAAAAAGGCGGCATCCTGCTCGCCCGCGCTGAAGGGGCGCACGTAGCGGTGATAGGCCTCGGCAAAGCCGAAGGTGGCCGTCGCATGCACCCAGTCGAGCAGCCGGGGATCGTTGGCGCGATAGGCCAGTCCATCGGGCGTGCTGCCCTCCACGTGGCCGTGCATGCGCACCACGCGTGCGATCAGTTTTTCCGTTGCCGAGCGCGGGCCATACACGGTCATCATGGCGGCAAAGCCGGTGCGCCTGAGGCGCTTGCCGGGGTCGCGCTGGAAGTCGCTGTGGTCCCAGACGCCTGAACGTACCGACGGTTCGGCCAGTTCGAGCAGCACCGCCGCCGCGCCGCCGATGAACAGCGAGACAGGATTGGCAAATACGCGCCAGGAGACGCCATCGGGTGGCGCCAGCGCCGGTTCTCCCGCCGGCTGGCTGAAGTCGAATGCCATGCCCGCCGGCGGGCGCATCAGTTCTCGCAGCGATGTGAGCATCAGCGCGCTCCCGTGGCGGTGTGGTGGTGCAGTATTGCTTGAGGCGGGATACCAGGCATACAAGCTCCGGAGTCGGCAGGCTTTCAGTGTACCTCGGGTCGCTCGCGCACGAGACAGGACCGCGTGCGCGGCTGCCTTCAGCGCCTTGGCTCGCGCCTTGGCGCCAAGGCGGGAGCCAAGGCGGGAGCCATCTGCCTGGCCAGTTCCAGGAAGGCCTCGGTGGCCGGCGTATTCTGGCGCCGGTCGCGCACGGCCAGGCCCACCTTGCGCATCACCGGTGGGTCGAGCGGCAGGGCGACCAGTTCCGGATACTGGCTGGCCAGGCGCTGCGGCAGCGCCATTTCGGCCACGATGGACACGCCCGTGCCGCGGCTGACCATGTCGAAAATGGTGATCATCTGGCTGATATGGTAGGGCACGTCGGGTTTCAGCCGGGCGTTGGCGAACAGCGGCTCGATCAGCGCCGCGCAACCGGCCTCGGACATGATGAATGGGTCGGCACACAGCTGCGCCAGCGTGACGGACGCTGCACCGGCCAGCGCATGATTGCGCGGCAGCAGCGCCATCATCTGGTCTTCCACCAGCGGCACCGTATCGAAGCGCTCGTCGGGCAGCACCAGGAAACCCACGTCGACCCTGCGCTCGCGTATCCACTGCACCACCTCATGGTCGGCGCCCTCGTCGATGCGCAGCTCGATGCCGGGATAGCGCTCCTTGAACTGCGCGGTAATGGCCGGCAGCAAATTGAGGGACGAGGTGGCGCCGAACGAGCCGATGCGCAAGGAGCCCTGGCGCTGGCCCAGCACATCGGCCGCTTCCTGGCGCATGGCTTCGGACAGGCCCAGGATTTCGCGCGCGCGCAGCAGCAGCTGGCGGCCCACCTCGGTCAGCTCGGCCGACGCCTGGTGGCGCACGATCAGGTCCACCCCCATCTCCTTTTCCAGCGCTTTTAACGCATGCGAGACGGCCGACTGGCTGATGCCCAATTGCATGGCGGCGGCGGAAAAGCCGCGCAGCTCGGCCACCAGGGTAAAAATTTCCAGTTGCGTGAAGGTCATCGGAGGTTCTTGGCGGATTATGAGTAAATGCTCATTATTTCATGAGCCAGTATTAGTATTAATATATACGTACACCACCCGCCGCACAAGCGGCATCACAGGACTTTCCATGCGCACCATCGCCATTCCATCCATCGCCACCCAGTCGCCACTGGTCTATATCAAACTGATCTTCGTCGCCCTGTTCTGGGGCGGTACCTTTATCGCGGGGAGGGTGCTGGCCCAGCAGATGCCGCCGATGACGGCCGCCAGCGGGCGCTTCGGCGTGGCCGTGCTGCTGCTGGTGCTGCTGGCCTGGAAATTCGAAGGCGGCCTGCCGCGCCTGGACCGCAAGCAATTGGCGACCACCGCCGCGCTGGGCCTGACCGGCATCTTCCTGTACAACCTGTGCTTTCTGGCGGCCCTGTCGCGCATGCCGGCCGGCCGCACGGCGCTGTTTGTAGCGCTGAACCCCATCGTCACGGCGCTGGCTTCGGCCCTGCTGTTCCGCGAGCGCCTGGGGTCCTTCAAGTGGCTGGGCATCATGCTGGCGTTTTGCGGCACGGCCATCGTCATCACGCGCGGCGACCTGGTCGGCCTGCTGCACGGCAACGGCGGTGGCATCGGCGCCGGCGAGATATTCATGTTCTGCGGCATTTCCAGCTGGGCCGCCTATACCCTGATCGGACGCGTTGCCTTGAAGGGCCTGAGTCCGGTGGCCGCCACCACCTATGCCGCCATGTGGGGCCTGGGGTTTTTGCTGGTCGGCGCGGCGTTTGAATTCCCCACCGTGCCATGGCGCAGCTTCGGCTGGCAGGTGTGGGCCGCCATCGGCTACCTGGGCGTGTTCGGCACGGTGATCGGTTTTGTCTGGTATTACGAGGGCGTGAAAGCGATCGGCCCGTCGCGCACGGCCGTGTTCAACAATCTCGTGCCGGTGTTCGGCATCGTGCTGGCGGCCGGCTTGCTGGGCGAGCCGGTGCTGGCCTCGATGCTGGTGGGCGGGGCGGTGACGATTGCCGGCGTGGTCATGACCAACCGGCAAACAAAATAATTATTTGGCGCGGCGGCGCTTCGATGGCTTGGCCGGCGCTTTCTTGTGGCGGCTGGCCGACGCACGTACCGCTTTGCCGGCCGAAGCACGTATCACCGGGCTGGCCGAGGCGCGCACCACCTTCGGCTCTTCGATGCCGTTTTCGGCCGCCAGCATGCGGCGGATATTGACGGCGTCCATGGCGCGCACGGAATTGGCGCGCGCGTTGAGCAAAATCATGGTGGCGAACTTGCCGGCCGACTTGATGCGCATGATCAGGCAGCGCCCCGCTTCATTCGTAAAGCCGGTCTTCGACAGGCCGATATCCCAGCCCTTGGCGCCCACCAGGCGGTTGGTGTTGTGGTATTCCACGTCGCGGCCCTTGATCTGGATAATGTCCTTGGAGTCGGTCGTGATGCGGCTGATTTCCGGATAGCGCGAGGCGGCCACGGCCATCTTGACCAGGTCGGCGGCGGTCGACTGGTTGTTCGGCGACAGGCCGGTCGGCTCTTCGATCACGGTCTGGCGCATGCCCAGCGCCTTGATCTTGGCGTTGACGGCCACCGCAAACGCGGTCGGGCCGCCCGGATAGGTGCGTGCCAGCGAGGCGGCGGCGCGGTTGTCGGACGACATCAGCGCCAGTTGCAGCACATCGTGGCGGCTCAAGGTGGCGCCCACCGGCACGCGCGAGGTGCTGTGTTTCAAGGTGTCGACGTCGACCTGGTCGATCAGGATCTCTTCCTTCATATTGGCCTTGGAGTCGAGCACGACCATGGCCGTCATCAGCTTGGTCAGCGACGCGATGGGCACGACCACGTTGGCATTTTTTTCAAGCAGGATTTTACCCGTGCCGTCTTCGACCACCAGGATGGACTGGGAACCGAAGGGCACGGCGATGGCCGCTGTGGATAGCGTCATCAGCACGGCGGCGAACATTTTTTTGAGCATTGGATTTTGTCTGGGAAAGCAGTTTTGGGGCGCCACGGGAGGACGCTGCGCGCAATATAGCGACCATGTCCGCAGGCGTGACATGTATCTCTGAAGCAATATTTGCCAAGCATAGACGATACCATCAAAAACCTGGCAATGTCTATGGCACACCGGTTCGTCAACCCCATTTTGGACCAATCAGGCAAAATAAATCACGGACTATTGCCAGAGTGAAAATTCTCGCCCGCTTATTGATTTCATCTCGGAAACTTCGTACTATTTCAGCAATCTTGGCGCACTCTTATGGCGTTTTCGTCGTTGATGCCTGCCGCTTCGTGTTTCGTCGCCCGCCGCTGTGCCTGCAAAGGTCGCCGCCGTAGACTGCGTTCATGTTTGAATCACGGATCATGGAGAACGCAGCATGTTGAAAAAATTCAGGGACTGGTATCGCAGCATCGATGACGAATCGCTGCTGGTGCTGAAACACCCCGAGATGGCGGCGCAGGTGAAGGGCCGCGCGCGCCGCTGCATCGCCCGCAATCTGTCGACCCTGACGCCGATCGAGCGCGAGCAATTGCATGATTTCCTGCTCAAGTACCGTGGCGCCGGCTTTTATATCGCCGCCTTCAAGCTGATGCTGCTGTTCAGCGCCATCGGCGTGGTATTGCACCTGCTGTTCCCGGTCAAGTTCGAATTGCTCAAGGCCGTGGTCTTCAGCAATGGCATGGGGTTTGCGCTGGTGTGGGGCTTGATCGGTGTCTGGTTCAATTACCGCAGTTCGGTGCGCCACAAGCTCAAGAAACTCCTGCTGATCGTCTCGACCTGCGCCGCTGGCGTGGTGACGGGCGTGATGCTGGCCGGCCTGAGCGACACCGGCTCCATGGGCATGGCCTTCGAGCGCCTGCTGCGCGTGGGCGGCATCGCCTTGCTGGTGGCGGTGGTGTTTTACATGGTGCCGCTGGCCATCGTCACCAGCTGGCGCAACCGCCAGTACGAAGCGCTGACCCTGCAGCTGCAGCAGGATGCCGAGCGCGACCGCCTGGCGCGCGAACTGAGCGAATCGCAGCTGCGCCTGCTGCGGGCCCAGATCGAGCCGCATTTCCTGTTCAATACCCTGGGCGCGGTGCAGCAGCTGGCCGAGCAGGGTGCGCCGGGGGCGGCCAGGGCGGCGGCGCTGACGGCCGACCTGATCGCCTTTTTGCGCGCCAGCCTGGCCGAGATGCGCAGCGAGCAAGTCGCGCTGCAAAGCGAGTTCGACATGGTGGCCGCGTATTTGCGCGTGATGCAGGCGCGCATGGGGAGCAGGCTGCGCTATGCGCTGGACCTGCCGGCCGAATTTGCGCAAATGACCATACCCAGCATGATCCTGCTGACGCTGGCCGAAAACGCCATCAAGCACGGCATCGAACCGTCCTTGCGCGGTGGCGAGATCACCATGTCGGCGCAACAAGTGGACGGCATGCTGCGCCTGCGCGTGCGGGATACGGGCATGGGCTTGCCTCAAGGCGATACCGAGCATGCGCAGGAAGGCGGCCTGGGCCTGGAAAACGTGCGCAGCCGGCTGCGCCTGTCCGACCCGTCCGCCAGCCTGAACCTGCGTGACGGCGAAGAGGGCGGCGTGATCGCCGACATAGTACTCCCCATCAAAATGGCAGCCAGCCTGAAAGAAAACGCCGCATGAATACCACCATCCTGATTGCCGAAGACGAGCCGCTGATGCGCGAGCGCCTGCAAACCATGCTGGCCGTGGCCTGGTCCGAAGCGCGCATCGTGCTGGTGGCCGAAAACGGCAACGACGCCTGGGATGGTTTCCTGGAACACGAGCCCGAGGTGGTGTTTCTCGACATCCGCATGCCGGGCCTGTCCGGCCTGGAAGTGGCCCAGCGCATCGGCAAGCGCGCCCACGTGGTGTTCGTCACCGCCTACGACCAGTATGCGGTCGACGCGTTTGACGCCGGCGCCGTCGACTACCTGCTCAAACCGGTGCAAACCGAGCGCCTGCAGCGGGCCCTGTCCCGCCTGCGCGAAAAACTGGGCGCCCAGCCGGCCGACATGGCCGATTTGCTGCAATCGCTGCGCGCCGCGCTGCCGGCGCCACCACGCGAAAAAATGAAATGGATCAGGGCCAGCGTGGGCAAGCAGATCCGCCTGATCGATATCGACGAGGTGCTGTTCTTCCAGGCCGACACCAAATACACGCGCGTGGTACTGGCCGGCTCCGAAGCACTGGTGCGTACGCCGCTGAAGGACTTGCTGGGCGGCCTGGACCCCGACCAGTTCTGGCAGATCCACCGCGGCACCATGGTCAACGTCAAAGCCATCGAAGCGGCCGAACGCATCGATGCCGAACGGATGCAGGTGCTGGTCAAGGGCAGCACGGAAAAGCTGCCGGTGAGCAGGACGTTTACGTATTTGTTTCGCGATTGAGCAGCCGCCGCGTCATGCAGGCGGCGCCGCCAATCCTTGCCGCAAACAATCGACAAACCACCGCCCCGCCGGCCCCGGCGGCGCCGCAGCCCGATGCACGGCGGAGATGGCCAGCGGAAATCCCGTGCGCGGCATGTCTTCGGTGTCGAGGATGACGAGGGTGCCGGCGCGCACGTCGGCTTGCACCATATGCAGCGGCATGCTGCCCCAGCCGACGCCGTCACGCAGGAAAGCGTGTTTGGTCGACAGGTCCGCCAAACGCCATGTGGTGGGTGAGGACACGCCATAATCCTTGCCGGCCATCAGCGACGAGCGGTCGGTCAGGACCAGTTGCACGTGCTTTGCCAGTGCATGGCGGGGAAGGCGGCCGCCTGCCTGGGCCAGCGGGTGATCCGGAGCGGCCACCGCCACCAGCGGGACCTCGGTCAGCCGTTCGCCCGCCAGCGAAGGAAAGGCCAGCGGCAGCGCCGCCAGGATGCCGATGCTGCAGCGGCCGTCCAGCACCGGCTGGTAGCCGGCGCCCAGGCCTTCGACGAACAGACGCAGCGGCGTCAGCGGAAAGCGCTGCGCGAAGGCCTTGGCGGCGCGCGTGATGTCGGCGGTCGGGAAGAACACGTCCACCACCACCGACAGTTCCGCTTCCGTGCCGCCCGCCATCAGCCTGGCGCGTGCCTTGAGCGTATCGACGCCGGCCACGATAGTGCGGGCGTCGGCCAGCAGCAGGACGCCTTGCTCGGTGAGGACGGGGAAGCGTGCCGAGCGGTCAAACAGGGTGACGCCGATCTGCTGCTCCAGGCTGCCGACCCAGCCGCTGACCGCCGACTGCACGCGGTTGAGCTTTCTGGCGGCGGCAGAAAAGCTGCCCTCGTCGGCGGCCGTGATAAAGGTCCTCAGTTGATCGAGTGATACGCCGTCCAGCATGCCGTGCTCCTGTATCTCAAAACCAGATGGATTGCATCCCAATATACCGGCTTCTCAGATATGCGTCCAGCGCGCATGATGGCCTTGTCGCCTGCGATCGGGCAGGCGTCTTCCCTCCATCTTGCAAAGGACAACACCATGACGTATTCGATTATCGGTTCCGGCAATGTCGGCACCGCCCTGGCCCGCCAGTTCGCCCGTAGCGGCATTGCCGTCGGCCTGGCCAATACGCGCGGCGCGGCGTCAATCGCCGCACTGTGTGACCATGTCAGCGCCTTGAGCCTGCACGACGCGCTCCAGGCCGACGTGATTATCCTGGCGATTCCGTTTCGCGCCCATCCGGCGGTGGCGGCGATGGCGAATGGCTGGCAGGGCAAGATCGTGATCGATGCCATGAATACCTACGGCGTGCCGATCGAGGATCTCCGGGGGCAGGCGTCCAGCGACGTGGTGGCGGGCGCTTTCGCGGGCGCGGCACTGGTCAAGACATTCAACCAGCTGCCGGCCCGGCTGCTGGCGCAGGCGCCGGCCGAGCACGGCGGGCGCCGCGTGATGTTTGTGTCGAGTAACGATGATGCGGCAGCGGCAGAGGTCGCCAGCTTGGTGGAGCGGCTGGGCTTTGCGGCGATAGGGCTGGGGACAATCCGGGAGGGCGGCGCCTTGCTGGGCATGGGCGGCGCGCTGATCCTGCAGAACCTGGTCAAGCATGTGTGAATGCCCGGGGCGGCCTGGCCGGGACCGTAACCGGATCCCGGCGCAGGGGCGGCTTACTGGATCTTGGCAATCGACACTTCCGTCGACTTGACCAGCGCGATCACTTCGCTGCCGACCTTCAGGTCCAGGTCCTTGATCGAGCGCGTGGTGATCACCGAGGTGACGATGCCGTGCGGGGTCTCGACATCGACTTCGGAGACGACGGAGCCGAGGATGATTTCCTTGATCTTGCCGCGAAACTGGTTACGTACATTGATTTCCGAGATAGCCATGGTCTGTCCTTTTGCTGGTGGGTACGCCGGTTGGCGCGACAGGGACAGATTAAGGCCTGGCCGGCCGTTTGCAAACGAATCGATCCGCATACCCATATGCAAAAAATCGCCTGAACATTGCTGTCAGGCGATTTTTTCAAATAAAGTGGCGCAGCTTAGTTTTGGTAGATCTTGTCGAACTCGCCGCCGTCGTCAAAGTGTTTCTTCTGCGCTTGTTTCCAGCCGCCGAACACGTCGTCCACCGTGAACAGGTTGATCGGCTTGAAGCTGGCCGCGTATTTCTTGGCGACGGTGGCCGAGCGTGGGCGCAGGAAGTGCTTGGCGGCCCATTCCTGGCCTGGTTCCGAGTACAGGTATTGCAGGTAGGCGGTGGCTTCCTTGCGGATGCCGCGGCGGTCGACCACCTTGTCGACCACGGCCACCGGCGACTCGGCCAGGATCGAGACGCTCGGGTAGACCACTTCGAAGTTGTCGCCGAATTCCTTGCGCACCAGTTGCACTTCGTTTTCAAACGTCACCAGCACGTCGCCGATTTCACGCTGGGTGAAGGTGGTGGTGGCGCCACGGCCGCCGCCGTCCAGCACCGGCACGTTCTTGAACAAACGGGTCACCAGGTCGCGCGCCTGCGCTTCGGTGCCGCCTTTTTTCACGGCATAACCCCAGGCCGCCAAATAGGTGTAGCGGCCGTTGCCCGAGGTTTTCGGATTCGGCACGATCACCTTGATGCCGGGCTTGGCCAGGTCGTCCCAGTCCTTGATCTGTTTCGGATTGCCCTTGCGCACCAGGTACACCATGGTCGAATAAAACGGCGCGGCATTGTTCGGGAATTTCTTGGCCCAGTCGGCCACCACCAGGCCACGGTCGGCCAGCAGGTCGATGTCATTGGCCTGGTTCATGGTGACGACCGATGCTTCCAGGCCATCGGCGACGGAACGCGCCTGCTTGCTCGAGCCGCCGTGTGATTGCTTGATGGTGATGGTTTCACCGGTCTTCTTTTGCCATTCGGCGATAAACGCCGGGTTGACGTCCTTGAACAATTCGCGCATCACGTCGTACGACACGTTCAGCAACACCACCGGTTCGGCGGCGCTGGCGGCCATCGGCAAGCCCATGCCCAGCGCGCTGACAGCCATGGCGCTGGCCAGGAACCAGCGGCGCGTACGCGCGGTGAGGGGCGATGCGGTGAACGGCAATGCGGCGTTTTGTTTGGACATGTTTTTCTCGTGTTGTGGTTGCAGATGGACATAGTCTAAAATTCTGGCCGAAAAGGAAACGAACTTTTTGTAATATGCTTAGATAGAATCGCATTTCCCACCAAAAAACAGATATGGATTTTTGAAAACATTCGTGGGCAATGCCGTCGCCAGCGCTTAGCCTGAAACGGACCGCCATCGGCAGAACCGGCTGGCGGCACGGCGCGAAAAAACCGGATCGCGCCGCTTGGTGTATAGTCGGAATCGCGCGCTGCAGGGTGAAACCGCCTGTATCGGCAACCGTAATAATTTGTGAGTATCCATGAGTCTTGAAATTCGTATTGCAACATCGGCCGACGCTGTCGACGCGTGCACGGTATTGCGACGTTCCATCGTCGAATGCTGCGCGCTCGACCACCGGCATGATCCGGCCATCCTGGAAGCCTGGCTGGGCAATAAAACACCGCAGATGGTGGCGTGCTGGTTCGCCTCGCCCACCAATTTTGCGCTGGTCGCCGTCGAGGCGGACAAGGTCGTCGGCGTGGCGCTGCTGACGCGCGCCGGCAAGCTGGCCCTGTGCTACCTGCTGCCCGAAGCGCAGCATCGCGGCGCCGGCACGGCATTGGTGGAGCAACTGGAAGCGCAGGCGAAGCAATGGGGCATCAAGGCGCTGCAATTGCACAGCACCGCCAGCGGTCAGGCATTCTTTGTCAAGCAAGGGTATGCCGAAGCGGGCAATGTGCGTTCGCCGTATGGCGTGGAAACGATATTCTGCTGGAAGGCGCTCGATCCTTCCTGCCTGGTCACGGGCGATCCCAAGGGCGATGCCAAGCGCAAGCGTTTTTGCAACTGCAATTCGGCCTGAGTTTCCACTTGGCGTGACCAGCTTGCTGAAGTCAAGCTATCTGAAAGGCGCAAGGCAAAAAAGCTTGGCCCGATGCGCCTTTGCTTGCGACTAGTGTCTTAATTCTCTTCAATAACTGATCTGGATATACACGCCGCGTTGCGGCGGTGTGTCGTGCAGCAGTGCGCCGCCGGCAAACACTTTCAGTTCGCCGGGGGCAAATGCCGTCCACGGTTCGTTTTCCGTCAGTGGATGGGTGGCGATGACGGCGATGCGGTCGTCGAGGTGGTTGTGCTGGCGAAAGTCGATGCTGCGTTCGCAGTCGATCAGGTGCGCCACGGAAAAGGGGTATTCGCGTATCACATAGTGCAGATGCGTCGAGCAGTGGGCAAACAGGATGTCGCCATCGGACAGGATGAAATTGAAGCTGCCGTTGGCGGCGATCTCGCCGGCGATCTCGGTGATCGCCGCGCGCAGCACGCCGCGTGCCGGTTCGCCGTCGGGAAAGCGTGCGCGCAGCGCGCCCAGCAGGTGACAGAAAGCCTGTTCGCTGTCGGTGTCGCCGGTGGTCGAGTAGTGTGCGCTGGCCGGCGTGTGCCAGGGTTTCAGTTCGCCATTGTGCGCGAACGACCAGGTCTTGCCCCACAATTCGCGGGCAAACGGATGCGTGTTTTCCGGCGCGATGCGGCCGTGCGTGGCCTTGCGGATATGCGCGACGATGTTTTTTGCCTTGACGGGTTTCTCGTGCAACTGCTGCGCCAATGGCGAATCGATGGCGGCCAGGTGGTCGGTCAGCAGGGTGCAGCCTTCGCTGGAGTGGAAAGCGATGCCCCAGCCGTCGCGGTGCTCACCCGTGCGGCCGCCCCGTTCCGTAAAACCGGCGAACGAAAAACCCAGGGCGGCGGGCTTGCTGCTGTTCATGGCGAGTAACTGGCACATACTTGATTCCTCCTGCTGCTATCGGTACAGGATCACAGTAAGGGCAGCGGGGCCGGGCGAAAAGGATTTTTTCCGCATATGCATATGCATATGCCGTTGCACCGTGGCCACGCTTATTTGTTATCCGTATATCAAATGGTGAAAGCATTCGTTCATGTTTGCGCGGCGCTGGCTTAATCTGCACGCTTAGTCACCGGGCCTCCCCAAGGGGAAGACGGTGTAGCCCGATATCAAGGAGTCAGCATGCCATTTCCCGTCCTCAAGAATTACCTGGCCCGTTTGTCGCACCAGACGCAAGCCGGCACCAGTGTCTGGCTGGACGAGGAGGGCAGGGCGCTGGGCCGCTTTTTCAATTGCACCATGACCAGCGCCTTCCAGCCGCTGCGCGAGTTGGAAAGCGGCAAGGTGCTGGCCTTCGAAGGCCTGGCGCGCAGCGTCTCGAAGGCCGATGAAGGGCTGTCGCTGTGGCGTTTGCTCGACCACGCGGCCAGCGACGATGAATCGGTGGAGCTGGACCGCCTGTGCCGCATGCTGCATGCGATTAACTTTTTCCGCCAGCCCGAGGCCGAACAGGCCGACCTGTACCTGAATGTGCACGATCGCCTGCTCAGTGCGGTGAGCAGCAACCACGGCCACGCCTTCCAGCGCATTCTCGACGCGCTGGGCCTGCCGATCGAGCGCATCGTGCTGCAACTGCCCACCGTCACCGCCAACCAGAGCTGGCTGTTGAACTATGTGGCCGACAATTATCGCCGCAACGGCTTTCGCCTGGCGATCAATGTCAACAGCGTCAACGAAGCCATCGGCCTGCTGGAACGCCTGCATCCGCACAGCTTCAAGCTGGACGCGGGCAACCTCAGCGATGAAACCGCGGCCGCCAATTTTGTCACCCTGTGCCATGCGGCAAAGATCCGCGTGATCTTCAAGCGCCTGGACACGCCCGCCGCGCTGCAGGCCCTGCAGCGCATCGCCGCTGCCACCGGCCTGCCGATCGTGGCCCAGGGCTATCTGCTCGACAAGCCCCTGAGCTCGCTGGCCGTGACCCACGCGGCCCACCCGTCCGCCTTGCGCTCGCCTGTCGCCGCCTGAGCAATACCATCCCGCCGGCGCCCATCCCCGGGCGCCAGCCCCCGCACTTCTCCCCGCACTGATCGCATCCGCCGTTTCGTTCCTTTATACCGGTATCCGTTTTTTGCGTGACGCGCCGTTGCCGCGCCGATTGCCTGCGCCGCTGCCGAAATCGGATAGCGGCCGCCGCAGCACGCCTTTACAGTCGTTTCCAGCATCAACGCTTCCCCCCAACCGGCCCGCGCAGCGCCATCATGCGCCGGCCATGCCGCAACCGTGGCCAGCAGAGGAAATCCACATGAAACACAGTTTGTTGAAAGCCGCCTTGTTCTCCACCATGTTTGCCGGCCTGTCCGGCGGCGCGGCGCATGCCGCCGAGCAGATCAAGGTGGGATTCCTGACCACCCTGTCCGGCCCGGGCGGCGCGCTGGGCGCCGATATCCGTGACGGCTTCGAACTGGCCGTCAGGCACGCCGGCGGCAAGCTGGGTGGCCTGCCGGTCGCGCTGAATATACGCGACGACCAGATGAGCCCGGACGTGGGCCGCCAGGAAACCGAGCGCCTGCTGAAGCGCGACAAGGTCGACGTGATGACGGGCACGGTGTTTTCCAATGTGCTGCTGCCGGTGCTGCCCGGCATTCTGGCCAGCGATACCGTGTACCTGTCGGCCAATACCGGACCGGCCGACTACGCGGGCGCCAAGTGCAACAAGAACTTTTACGTGGTGTCGTGGCAGAACGAGGACCTGCCGGCCGCGATGGGCAAGTACGTGTCCGAGAAAGGCCATAAAAGCGTGTTCCTGATCGGCGCCAATTACCCGGGCGGACGCGAGTCGCTGACCGGCTTCAAGCGCTATTACAAGGGCAAGCTGGCCGACGAGGTCTACGTCAAGATGGGCCAGCTGGACTTTTCCGCCGAGCTGGCGCAGGCGCGCGCCTCGGGCGCCGACGCGGTGTTTTTCTTCCTGCCCGGCGGCATGGGCGGCGCGTTCTTGAAACAGATGGCGGGGACCGGTTTGAACAAGACCATGGCCGTCTACACGCCGGGATTCTCGGGCGACCAGGACACCATCAAGGCGGTCGGCCCGTCGATGACGGGCCTGCTGAATGCCTCGCAATGGTCGAGCGACCTGGACAACCCGGCCAACCAGCGCTTCGTGGCCGACTTCGAAAAGCAGTATGGCCGCATTCCCACCATGTACGCGGCGCAGGGCTATGACGCCGGCATGCTGCTCGACGGCGCCGTGCGCGACGTCAAGGGCAAGATCGAGGACAAGGAGGCGTTCCGCAAAGCGCTGCGCGCGGCCAATTTCAAGTCGGTGCGCGGCGCCTTCAAGTTCAACACCAACCAGTATCCGATCCAGAGCTTCTACATGCGCCAGGTGGCGGTCGATGCGCGCGGCCGCCTGAGCAACAAGATCGTCGGCACCATCATGCAGGACTACAGCGACCCGTTTGCGGCCAGCTGCAAGATGAATTGAGCAAGGAAAACACGATGAGCTATACCAACTATACCAACGACCATATCGCCGCCCTGGTGCGCGAAGACAGCGTGCACAAGTCCGTCTACACCGACCCGGCCCTGTACCAGTTGGAGATGGCGCGCATTTACGGCCAGGCCTGGATCTATGTCGGCCACGACAGCCAGGTGCCGAACCCGGGCGACTATCACGCCACCCGCATCGGCGACCAGGACGTGGTGCTGGTGCGCGCCAGCGACAGGAAAGTCCATGTGCTGTACAACCGCTGCCCGCACAAGGGCGCCAAGCTGGTACCCGACGGCGCCGGCAGTGCAGGAAAATTCTTCCGCTGCCCGTATCACGCCTGGACCTTCAAGCTCGATGGCAGCCATCTGTCGGCACCGATGAAGGGCGGCTACGAGGGTACCGCGTTCGACGCGAAACATCCGGACTTCGCCATGCGCCGCCTGGCCCGCGTGGAAAGCTACCGCGGCTTCGTCTTCGCCAGCCAGGCCGCCAGCGGCCCCGGGCTGCAGGAGTTTCTCGGCGGCGTGCTGTCGTCGATCGACAATCTGTGCGACCGCTCGCCGGTGGGCGAGGTGGAAGTGGCGGGCGGCGTTTTTCGCGTCATGCAGAATTCGAACTGGAAGGTATTCTACGAAAACCTGCACGACACCATGCACGCGCCCGTCACGCATGAATCGTCGTTCGTGGCGGCGCGCGAACAGGCCGCCGACATGGGCGAGATGCCGCTGGAACTGCATATCATGGACGGCAATGGCGAACCGTACGCGTTCTGGGAAAAGCTGGCGCTGCACGCCTATGAGCACGGCCACGGCTATATGGAGGGCATCTTCAATCCCGGCGCGGCCAGTACCGACGCCGTCACGCGGGCCCATTTCGAGGTGCTGGAACAGGCTTACGGCGCCGAGCGCGCCAGCGCCATCCTGGGCCAGAACCGCCACAACACCATCATCTACGGCAGCGGTTCGCCGCATACCGTGTTCCAGCAGTTCCGCGTGATACGCCCGGTGGCGGTCGACCGCACCATGATCGAGATCCAGACGTTCCGGCTGAAAGGCACGCCGGAAGCGATTTTCCGGCGCAGCGTGATGTATGCCAACGTGATCAACTCGCCCTCGTCGAACGTGATGGCGGACGACGTGGAAGTCTACGACCGCTGCCAGAAGGGTAATCTGAGCAACGGCGGGGAATGGATCAGCCTGCACCGCTACGCCGGCCAGGACCTGCCCATCGAAGGCGGCATGCAGTCGACCAACGGCACCAGCGAACTGCCGATGCGCAACCAGTTCAAGGCGTGGAAGGAATATATGCTCGCGCCCGCCTTTGCCCATTCCGTGATACCGATCGCCGTCGCCGGCGAGCATGCCTGCGCCGGGGAGGACTGCCATGTTGCTTGATACTGATTTCGATGTCTCGACCGGCGACCTGCTGCCGCTGGCGCTGACCCTGGAAACGCAGCACCGCCTGCAGCAGTTCCTGTTCCACGAAGCGCGCCTGCTGGACCAGCGCCGGCTCGACGACTGGATGGACCTGTGGACCGACGAGGGCATGTACTGGATACCGCAGCAGCATGGCCAGGCCAGCCCGCACGACCATATCTCGCTGGTATGGGAGGGCAAGATGCTGCGCGAAGTGCGCACGCGGCGCCTGAACAATCCGCGCAACTGGTCGCAGCAGCCGCCGACGCGCACCGCGCGCCTGGTCGGCAATATCAGCGCCATCGGCCAGGACCGCGACGGCCACTGGGTGGTGCAGGCGGTGCAGCAGCTGAGCGAGTGGCGCAATGGTGAGTTGCGCCAGCTGGCCGCGGCGCTGACCTACAAGCTGCGCCCGCATGACGACAGCTGGCAGCTGCACTTCAAGCGGGTCGACCTGGTCAACTGCGACGCCGTGTTTTCCAACCTGCAGGTATTTATCTGATGGCGGCGCCGCGCTGCGAACTGGCGCTGCTGGCGCTGCACTACCAGAACGACGTGCTGCACGAGGACGGCAAGATCAAGGTCGGCCTGCTGGCGGGCAGCGAACGTCGCGCCGGCGTGATCGCGGCGGCGCAAGCGATGCTGGCTGGCGCGCGCCAGCACGGTGTGCCGGTCATTCATGTGCGCGTCGCCTACCGGCCCGACCATGCCGACCTGCTGCTCAACGCACCGATTTTTCGCAATGTCGCCGCCAGCGGCGCCGTGATCGAGGGCAGCTGGGGCGCCGACTTCCATGCCGGGCTGGAGCCGCTGGCCGGCGAGTTCGTTGTCAAGCACACCCGCATCAATGCCTTTTACGGCTCGCCGCTGGAGGTGGTGCTGGCCGCGCTGGGTACGCGGCGCCTGGTGGTGGCCGGCGTGGCCACCCACTCGGTGGTCGACAGCACGGTGCGGTACGCGGTCGACGCCGGCTACGAAGTACTGGTCAATGCCGACGCCTGCGCGGCCGGCGCACCGCAGGCGCACGAGGCGGCGCTGGCCAGCATGGCTCTCATCGCCGAGATCGCCGACGGCGCCGGCACGCTGCGCCATTTTCACATGGCGTCATCATCACAACACGGCAGGTAAATCACATGGATACAAACAAGTTGTCAGCGACTTTATTGAGCGGCAAGGTGGCCATCGTCAGCGGCAGCACGCAGGGCATCGGCGCCGATATCGCGCGCGTGCTGGCCGCCTGCGGTGCGTCGGTGGTGCTGCTGGGCCACGGGGTGGCGGCAGGCCAGGCGCTGGCCGCCGAACTGCTGGACGCCGGCGCCGCCGGCGCGCTGTACTGCGCCACCGACGTCGAATCCGACGACGATATCGAACACTGTATCGCGCAGACGCTGGCGCGCTTCGGCCGGCTCGACATCCTCGTCAACAATGCCTGCATCTATAGCGACCAGGGACTCGATTCGACCCGCGCGCAATGGCACCAGACGCTGGGCGTGAACCTGATCTCGGCCGCCATCTTTGCGCAAAAGGCGGTGCCGCACATGGGCGCCGGCGCCGTCATCGTCAACCTGGGCAGCACCGGCGGCAAGTTCGGCGCCGCCGGCCGCGCGCTGTATCCGGCCTCGAAAGCGGCCTTGCTGCAGCTGACCAAAAACCTGGCCGTGACCCTGGCGCCGAACGGCATCCGCGTGGTGGCGGTGTCGCCGGCGTGGACCTGGTCGCCGGCGATCGCGGCCCTGAGCGGCGGCGCGCGCGGCGCGGCCGACGCGGTGGCCGCGCCGTTTCATCCGCTGGGAAGAGTGGGCGACGGCGCCGAAGTGGGGCAGGCGGTGGCCTTCCTGGCGTCGTCGGCGGCGTCGTGGATCACCGGTGTCGACATTCCCGTCGACGGCGGCTTTTCGGTGCTGGGACCGGACCGCGGCATCGCCCCGCGCGCCTGGTTTGCGCAGGCGGGAGAAGCGGCATGAGCATCATCAGCCTGCAGGTGGCGCAGATCACGCCCCTGACCGCCCATGTCGTGCTGATCCGGCTGCGGCCGGCGGACGGCGCGCCGCTGCCCGGCTACCAGGCCGGCGCCCACGTCAAAGTGGAAGTCGAGATCGATGGCGCGCCTGCCTGGCGCCATTATTCGCTGATCAATCTTGAGGCGCGCGCGCACGCCTGCGCCCAGCCGGCTGAATATGTGATCGCGGTGCGGCGCGAGGAGCGCACGCTGGGCGGGCGCGGTGGTTCGCTGTACCTGCACTCCGCCTTGCAAGTGGGCCAGCTGCTGCGCGTGGGCGCGCCCTTGAATGTGTTTGCGCTCGACCCGGAACACGACGACGTGCTGCTGATCGCCGGCGGCATCGGCGTCACGCCGCTGGCGTCGATGGCGGCCGCGCTCAGTGCCGCCGGCAAACGCTACGCGCTGCACTACAGCGGCCGCAGCGTGGCGCAGTTGGCGCTGGTGACAGAACTGCGGGCGCTGGCCGGCGCGGCGCTTACCCTGTATGGCGATGACGGCGCCCGCCTCGACCTGAGCGCGCTGCTGGCCGGCTGCAAACCGTCGCAGCCTATCTATGTCTGCGGCCCGAAGGGCATGGTTGACGCCGTGCGTACGCAGGCGGCGCAGCTGGGCTGGCCGGCGGACGCGGTGCGCTACGAACTGTTCGCCGAGGCGGCCCCCGAGCAGGGCGACCAGCCGTTCGAGGTCGAGCTGCTGCAGTCCGGCTGCCGGCTGCAGGTGGGCGCCGGCCAGACCATCCTCGATGCGATGCTCGACGCCGGCCTGGACCCGCTCTACGACTGCAAGCGCGGCGACTGCGGGGTCTGCACGGTGGACCTGGTCGACGGCGAGGCCGAGCACCGCGACAACTGCCAGAGCAAGGCCGAACGCGCCGCCGGCAAGGTGATCCAGATCTGCATTTCGCGCAGCAAGGGCGGTCCGCTGGTGCTCGACGCCTGATTCCCGCTTGCCTGCCAGGCTGCTCCAAGGACCCGCGCGGGTCCTTTTTTTCGGCCATCTTTTCCGGTCGCAGGATACGGATAAGCGCCATGTTGTTTTTGCATTTTCCGGATAGTGGCGGGACAGGCGTGTTGCGTACCATCGTTATCGGTTTGATCCTGATTGATACTTAACAATAACCTTGGAAAGCCTGACCATGAACGATTTGATGACCCCGCGCACACGCGCCGCATCGACACCAGTTGTTGTGTTATTGGGACTGGCGCTGGCCGCGCCGCTGATGGCGCAGGCGCAAAGCAGCGTGACGATAGGCGGCGTGATCGACGCCGGCGTGACGCTCAATTCCAACCAGACGGGCAACCGGAACACGCTGGTCGACACCGGCATCCAGTCGCCCAATCTGCTGCGCTTCCGGGGCACCGAGGATCTGGGCGGCGGCAACAAGGCGATCTTCGTGCTGGAGAGCCAGTTCCAGCTCGATACCGGCGCACAGGTCGGCAATTTCTTCGGCCGCCAGGCCTATGTCGGGATCTCGGGCGAGTGGGGCACGCTCACCGCCGGTAATCAGTACGAGTTCATGTTCGAGTCGCTGTCGCTGCAGCGTTTCGGCCCGGTGATCAAATATGTCAGCCTGTACGACTTGCACCAGGGCCCGTTCCAGGCGCTGGGCACGGCCAATAACGGCATGGACTTCAACCGCGTGGCCGGCGCCTTCCGCGTCAACAACTCGCTCAAGTACACCAGCAAGAACTTCAACGGCTTCAGCTTCGGCGCCCTGATCGGCTTTGGCGAGCAGGCCGAGGCGTTTGGCCGCAACGGCACCACCAGTTTCGGCGCCAACTACGCCAATGGCGGCCTGACGCTGAACGCGGCGTATACCTATGCCAAGTCGGCCACCATCGACAACGGCAACGAAGGCATCCGCAACTGGGGCCTGGGCGGGCGCTATGTGCTGGGCGCGCCGACCGTCGACGTGCTGTACACGAATACCACCAACACCTTTACCAAAGGCCAGGTCGACGTCTACGAGGCCGGCCTGACGGTGCCGCTGTCGGCGCCGGTCAACCTGCGCGTGTACTACCACCTGATGAAGGGCAACGCGCAACTGACCGACAACAAGTCGCACCAGGCCGGCATGCTGCTCGACTATGCGTTCTCGAAGCGTACCGATGTCTACCTGAACGCGGTGTACCAGAAGGCCAGCGGCGGCGCGTCCGCCCGCGCCTGGATCACCGCTTCGGGCGCCGCGTCCGGCGGCGACACGCAAACCGCGCTGCGGGTCGGCGTGCGCCACGCGTTTTAATCCGCCTGCCCGGCAGGCCGCACGGCGCCCCTGTCTTTGGCAGCGGGCGCCTTTTCTTTTTTCTTCTTCTCATTGACAGGAGCGAGCATGCATCAACCCCATCAACTGGCCGCGCGCAGCGACGACCACGCCCTCGAACCGGTGCCCGGCGGCGCGCGCCAGAACTGGCTGCAGCTGTCGTGGAGCACGGCCGGCATCGTCACCACGCTGGTGCAGCTGTTCCTCGGCGCGCTGACCACCTTTGTGGCCGGCTTTCGCATCGCCATCGTGGCCGGCGTGGCCGTCACCATCATTGGATCTTTACTCGGCTGGGGCATGGGCCACGTGGCCTACCGCACCGGCCTGGCCAGCACGGTGCTGTCGCGCCGCCACGGCCTGGGCCAGCGCGGCTCGGTGCTGCTGGCGCTGGTGTTCGGCTTCATGATCATCGGTTTCATCGCGCTGGAAAACGCCATGCTGTACAAGGGCTTCCTGTTCTATACGGAGCTGGCCGACACGCTGCCGCTGCGCCTGCTGGTGTATGGCGGCCTGACCCTGGCCTGGATACTGCTGACGGCCTTCGGCTACACGCTGGTGTCGCGCGTGGCGTCCATCACGCTGATCGCCTTTCTGGCGGTGCTGGTCTACATGCTGTTCGACGTCATCGCCAGTTCCGGCCAGTCGTGGGCCTCGGTGCTGCAATATGGCGCCCAGGTGCCGCCGCAGATGCTGCAGGCGATGGGCGCCGACAGCGACAGCGGCAAGTTCATTTTTTGCGTGAATGTGCTGATCGGTTCGGCCGGCGCGCTGGCGCTGATGGATGCCGACCTGGGCCGCTATGCGCGCTCCTCGCGCGATATCGCGCTGGCGGCGCTGGCCGGCAACCTGTTCATGGACGTGGTGATGGTGGCTGTCGGCGGCATCATCATGTATGCCGGCATGGACCAGCTGATCGCCCATTATGTGCGGGTCGATGGCCTGGCGCCCGAGGCGGCGCGCGCGCTGGCGCTGCAAAGCCCGGACAGCGTGGCGGCCGCCTTCATCATCTTCGGCGGCGCGCTCGGCACGCTGCTGATGGTGCTGGCGCAATCGAAGGCGCAGGTGCTCAATACCTACAGCGCCTCGCTGTCGCTGACCGGCATGTTCGACGCGCTGTTCGGCTGGCGCCCGGGGCGCTTGCTGTTCGTGGTGCTGGCCAACCTGCTGGCCTGTCTGATGCTGTCGGGCGCGATCCTGGAATGGGTGAACGGCTTCATTACCGTGCTGGGCGTGCTGACCACCTGCTTCTGCGGCATCATCCTGGCCGATTACTTTATCGTCGCGCCGCGCAGGACCGCCGCCGCCATCCCCGACGTGAATTGGGCCGGCGTGGCCACGCTGGTGCTGGCCTTCGTGCTGGCCCACTTCGTCCTCCAGCGCTGGCTGCCGCTGGAGTTTTTCACGGCGCTGGTGGTGTGCCTGGTGGTGTATCCGCTGCTGTCGCTGAAAGGGGCGCGCAGGGCGGGCGCCGCCGTCGCCCGCTAAGTAATCGTCAGGAAATTATTGTGAAGTTATGACGAACAGAACCGGATGCTATGCAAGGCGTCAACTGCGACGCAGTGCGAGCACTGCTAGCAGTTGGCAACGCCGCAGAGCGCCGGTTATGGAAGTCAGAAATCACAAGAATTTATTGGGGGTTACTTAGCTTCAGTGCATCAATTCGCCGGTATGCTTGGGCAGCACGCCGAAGCGCTGGCGGTAGTAGGCTGAAAAACGGCCCAGGTGGCAGAAACCGAATTCGAACGCGGTTTCGGTCACGCTGGCGTCGGGCCGTTCCTTGAGCACGGCGTGCGCCGCGTCGAGGCGCATATTGCGCAGCAGGTCCATCGGCGGCACGCCGTGATGGCGGTGGCACAGCATGTTCAGCGTGCGCACGCTGACGCCGGCCGCCATCGCCAGGTCCAGCAGCGACACGGGCGCGCACAGCTTGGCGCGCATATAGCGCTCCAGGGCATCCATGCGCTGGCCGGCGCTGGCCGTCGCCAGGCCCTGGCCCGATTCGAACGCCGCGCTGGCGTGCGGGCCCGCCGCCAGCGGCGGCGCGGACTGCCCCTGCTGGGCCAGCAGGAACAGGCCGATATTGCGTTCGAAATGGTCGATCCAGGCCGCATGCGTGGGCAGGTCCGCCGGCTGCGCCAGGATTTGCAGCAGGGACTGCATCAGCAGGCCCCATTGCATCTCCATCATGTTCGATTGCAGCAGGCCCGAATGCAGGCCCGGGTGCAGGCCGGCGTTCGCTCCACGCTGCGCGCCGGCCGGGGCCAGGTCGTGCAGCAGGGCGTGCGGCACCTTCAATATCAACTGCTCGGAACCTTCTTCCCACCACAGGCGCAGATTCTTTTTCGGCGCGACCACCGCCACCGTGCCTTCCGGCACGCGCACCCTGCGGCCGTCACAGTCGAATTCGGCGCAGCCCTTGAGCGACATGTGCACCAGTGCGAAATCATCGAAGGGGCTGGGTGTGACTTCGACCTGGGCCCCATAGCGCAGCACGAACAGCTGCAAGCGGCTGATGCGCGCCTGGAACAGGGCCGTGTCGGGCGCGCCGCGCTGCCAGCGCAAATCATGGTCGGACAGCGCGCGGGCCACATGGCCATGCGAGTCGACCCGCTCGTTGCTGTGGAAAACGCAGCGTTGATATACCTGCGCCAGATCGAGTGAACCTTTGAGCATCTGCATCGGGTCTCCAATGGAAAAGGGGGATACGGGTGAGAGGCGGAAAAGCCAGGACACGTGGTCCGACGATGAGTTGTTACTGCAAGTTGCGTGCCACTTGCCGGCGATTGGTGACCGCTGGTGGCCGCGCCGCGCCATTTGCCGGATTCGGACTATCCAGCGTGGCGCAGGCGAAAAATGTGCCGAATACGGATAGCGCCGGCCCAGGCAGCGTGGTATGGACGGCTGCGGCGGCGCGGCCGGCCCGGCCGCCGGCCTGCGTTGCGATGGTGCGCCGGCCTGCCGCGCCCGGGCCCGATGCGCACCGTGCTGGCGCGCGCTGTCAATCCCCCGCTCGCACTAGCTCGGATGGGCTATGCATCGGCCTGGCCCGCATGGCAAGAAATGGATAGCTGCGCTTGCCAAGATTGCCAGATGCGGATAGTCGGCCGCCGAAGGCCTCCGTAGACTTTCCTCGTACCCCGCTCCAGGGGCCGCCATGCAGTTCGCATTCAACCAACGTTACAACCATCGACCTATAGGAATAACATGACGCAAGCACCTTTCTTCAAGCATCGTTTCGTGGCCGCCGCGGTGCTGGCCGTGATGTGTGCGCCGTCGCTGGCGGCGCCCATCAAGGTGGGCCTCGCGCTCGATGTCTCAGGCCCCTTCAGCGGCCCCGGCCAGGATGCGCGCAACGGTTTCGCGCTGGCCATCAAGCAGCTGGGTGGCAAACTGGGCGGCCAGCCGGCCGAATTCCTGCAGGTCGACATGGCCGGCAATCCCGACCAGGCGCGCCAGCTGGCCGAGCGTTTTATCCAGAAAGACAAGATCGACTTCTTTACCGGCCCGATCGCCTCCAACGCGGCGCTCGCGGCCGGCCCGGTACTGTTCGCGGCCAAGGTGCCGTATCTGTCGAACAACGCCGGCCCCAGCCAGTACGCGGGCGCCAAATGCAGTCCGTATTTTTTCGGTACCGCCTACCAGAACGACCAGTTCCATGAAGCGGCCGGCAAGTTTGCCAGCGACCGCGGCTTCAAGAAAATCATGCTGATGGCGCCCAACTATCCGGCCGGCCGCGATGGCCTGACCGGCTTCAAGCGGGCCTATGGCGCGCCGGTGGCCGACGAGCTGTACGTGAAAGTGGGGCAGCTCGATTTCTCCACCGAACTGGCGCAGCTGCGCGCCGACAAGCCTGACGCCCTGTATTACTTCCTGCCGGGCGCAATGGGCATCAATTTCGTCAAGCAGTTCGTGGCCGCCGGCCTGCAAAAAGATATCAAGCTGGTCAGCACCGGCTTTTCCGCCGACGAAGACGTGATCGGCGCGGTCGGCGCGCCGATGCTGGGCCTGTACAACACGGCGCACTGGGCGCACGACCTGGACAACGCCGCCAACCGTACCTTTGTCGCCGCCTACCGCAAGGAGTTTGGCGGGCGCGCGCCATCGATCTACGCGGCCCAGGCGTATGACGTGATCCTGTCGATCGACGCCGCCGTCAAGGCGGTCAAAGGCAATATGGCCGACCGGCCGGCCATCGTGGCGGCGCTGGAGAAAGCCGATTTCGCATCGGTCCGCGGCCCGTTCAAGTATGCCAACAACCACTATCCGATCGAAAATTTCTACCTGCGCGTGGTCAGCAAGGATGACAAGGGCGTCATTAGCAACAAACTGTCCGGCACCGTGCTGACCGCGTATGGCGACGCCTATGCGGCGCAGTGCCCGATGCCGAGCATCGCGCGAGGCAAGTGATGAGCCTGGTCTTTATTACGGAGCAATTATTGAACGGCATCGGCTACGGCCTGATGCTGTTCCTGCTGGCGGCCGGGCTGACGCTGGTGTTCGGCATCATGGACGTGATGAACCTGGCCCATGGCTCGCTGTTCATGGGCGGCGCCTACGTGGCGGCGCGCGCCCAGGCGCACACCGGCTCGTTCGCGCTGGCCTGCCTGCTGGCCGTGCTGGCGATGGCGCTCGTCGCCGTGCTGGTCGAGCAGCTACTGGTGCGCCGGCTGTACAAGGCCGATCACCTGGTGCAGGTGCTGGCCACCTTCGGCATGATCCTGGTGGCCGATGACGTCGTCAAGATGATCTGGGGTGCGTCGCCGATGATGATCGCGCTGCCGGAAAGCCTGTCGGGTCCGGTGCAACTGCTGCCCGGCCTGATGTACCCCTCGTTCCGCCTCTTGATCATCGGCGCCGGGCTGCTGATCGCGCTGGGCCTGTATTTGCTGGTCAGCCATACGCGGGTCGGCATGCTGGTGCGCGCCGGCACCTCGAACCGCTGGATGGCGCAGCTGATGGGCGTGCGCGTGGCGCGGGTCTTTACCAATGTGTTCGTGCTGGGCGCGATGCTGGCGGCGCTGGCCGGTGCGCTGATGGGGCCGCTGGTCGCGGTGCAGATCGGCATGGGCGAGGAAATCCTGATTCCCGCGCTGGTGGTGATCGTGATCGGCGGCATCGGTTCGGTGCGCGGCGCCTTTCTGGCCAGCCTGATGGTGGGCGTGGTCGATATTTCGGCGCGCGCCTTTTTGCCGTCCCTGCTGAAACTGGCGATGCCCGGGCCGCTGGCGGCCGACCTGGGGGCGACGTTCTCCGCCCTGTCCATGTATCTGCTGATGGCGCTGGTGCTGCTGTTCAAGCCCAGCGGCCTGTTTTCGGAGCGCAGCGCATGAAGCCGGCGACTTTATCCGGGGCGCCTGCCCGCATCATGATCATTGCCGTGCTGGCGGCGCTGCTGCTGGCTTTCCCGCTGCTGGCCGCCGCCACCGGCCTCGATTATTACATCGGCGTGCTGCGCCGCATCGTCATCTTCGCCTTGCTGGCCACCAGTTTGAACCTGGTGCTTGGCTACGGCGGCCTGGTGGCGCTCGGCCATGCGGGCTTTGTCGGCGTGGGCGCCTATACGGTGGTGATCCTGGCCGAACGCGGCGTCACTTCGGCGGCGCTGGCGTGGCCGCTGGCGCTGGCGGCCGGCGCGCTGGCGGCCTTGCTGGTGGGCGCCATTTCGCTGCGCACGCGCGGCGTGTATTTCATCATGATCACGCTGGCCTTCGCGCAGATGCTGTATTTCGTGTTCGCTTCGCTGCGCAACTACGGCGGCGATGACGGCTACACGCTGGCGGCGCGGCCGGAACCGTGGCCCGGCGCGCAGCCGCTCGACGATAGCGGCCTGTACTGGCTGGTGCTGCTGCTGTGCGGCGTGCTGTTCTGGCTGTTCTGCCGCATCACCGCCTCGCGCTTCGGCCATGCCTTGAGCGGCATCCGCGACAACGAGGGCCGCATGCATGCGCTCGGCTATCCCGTCTACCGCATCCGCCTGCTGGCGTTCACGCTGGCCGGCGCGCTGGCTGGGCTCGGTGGCGCCATGCTGGCCGCCAATAACAATTTCGTGAGCCCGTCGATGATGCACTGGACCCAGTCGGCCACCTTGATGGTGATGCTGATCGTCGGCGGCGTCGGCCGCATCTGGGGCGGCGTGCTGGGCGCGCTGGTCTGGCTGGCGCTGGAAGAGTGGCTCAAGCAGCAGACCGAATACTGGCATTTGCCACTGGGCCTGCTGTTGATCTTGATCGCGCTGTATCTGCCGCGCGGACTGGCGGCCTTGCGCTGGCCGGCGCCACGCCGTACCACCGGGAAGGAAACACCATGAGTTTGTTTGCATTGCACGGGCTGGTCAAGCGCTTCGGCGGCTTGCTGGTCACCGACCACGTCGACCTCGAGGTCGAACGGGGCGAAATCCACGCGCTGATCGGCCCGAACGGCGCCGGCAAGACCACCCTGGTCAACCTGATTTCCGGCACCCTGGCGCCGGACCAGGGCAGGGTGGTGCTCGATGGCGTCGAGCTGACCGGCCTGCCGGCGCACCGCCGCGTGGCGGCCGGGCTGTCGCGCTGCTTCCAGATCACCAGCATCTTTCCGAAAGCGACTGTGCGCGACAACCTGAAGCTGGCCATGCAGGCGCATGCCGGCCACAGTTTTCACTTGCTGGCGGCGCGCGCGGGCGAGTCGGCGCTGGACCGCGCGGCCGAGGCGATGGCCGTGCGCTGCGGCCTCGAAGCGGTGCTGGAGCAGGTGGCCGGCACCTTGCCGCACGGCGTGCAGCGCACCCTGGACGTGGCGCTGGCGCTGGCGGCGCAACCCAAGCTGCTGCTGCTCGACGAGCCGATGGCCGGCATGGGGCCGCACGAGTCGGCGCGCATGCTCGCGCTGATCCAGTCCTTGCGCGGCGACATGGCGATCCTGCTGATCGAACATGACATGGACGCCGTGTTCGCGCTGGCCGACCGTATATCGGTGCTGGTGTACGGCAAGGTGCTCATTTCTGGCGACGCCGACACCATCAGGAACGACCCGCAGGTGCAGGCCGTGTACCTGGGCGACGAGGCGGCGTCGGCCGCCACCTTTGCCGCGCTGGCGCAGGAGGTGGCATGAGCGGCCCGGATGTCTTGTTGAGTGCGCGCGGCATCGAGGCCGGCTATGGCGCCAGCCAGGTGCTGTTCGGGGTCGACCTGGACATCTATCCGGGCCAGGTGGTGGCGCTGCTGGGCCGCAACGGCATGGGCAAGAGCACCACCATCAAGACCCTCACCGGCACCCTGGCCACGCAGGCGGGCGAGGTGCGCTTCGGCGGCGAACGCATCAGCGGCACGCCGGTCGACCAGATCGCCCGGCGCGGCATCGCCATCGTGCCGGAAGGGCGGCATGTGTTCCCCAACCTGACGGTGCGCGAACACCTGGTGGCGTTCGCCGACAACCGCAATGGCCAGCGCGACAGCTGGACCCTGGAGCGGCTGTATGCGCTGTTCCCGCGCCTCAAGGAGCGTGAACGCAACCTGGGCAACCAGCTGTCGGGCGGCGAGCAGCAGATGCTGGCGATCGGGCGCGCGCTGTCGACCAATCCGCGCCTGCTGATCCTCGACGAGGCCACCGAAGGACTGGCGCCGGTCATCCGCGAGGAGATCTGGCGCTGCCTGGCGGCCCTGAAGGCGGCCGGCCAGACCACGCTGGTGGTCGACAAATACGTCCACCGGCTGCTGCGGCTGGCGGACCGCCACGTGATCCTCGAACGTGGCAAGGTGGCCTGGCAGGGCACCTCGGCCCAGCTGGAAGCCGACCGCAGCCTGTGGAGCGCCTACCTGGGCGTGTAGGACCCAAGGCCCGGGCCGCCGCTGCCGAAAACGGATATCGCAGGTGCCGATACTTGCATTATCCGGATAGAGCGGCGCGGCCCGCCTCGCTAGACTGGCATCAACAGTTACCGCTGCAGTCGCAGTCCCAGTCACAGGAGAGGCCCCATGTCAAACACCGAGCAACACGCAGCGCCCAGCGTCCACCCGCTGGTGCAATTTCCCCGCACCGACGGCTCGCGCATCCCCTATAAAGTCTTCAGCTCGCAGGAAGTCCACGAGCTGGAACAGGAACGCATTTTCCGTGGCCCCGTGTGGAACTTCCTCGCACTGGAAGCGGAAATCCTGAAGCCCGGCGATTTCAAATCCACCTTTGTCGGCGACACGCCGGTGGTGGTCACGCGCACCGACGACGGCAGCCTGGCGGCCTGGGTCAACAAGTGCTCGCACCGCGGCGCCACCGTCTGCCGCGAACCGCGCGGCAACGCCAGCTCGCACAGCTGCGCCTACCACCAGTGGAGCTTCGACCAGCGCGGCAACCTGCTGGGCGTGCCATTCCGCCGCGGCCAGAACGGCATGGCCGGCATGCCCAAGGATTTCGATCCGAAATGCCACGGCCTGCGCCAGCTGCGCGTCGACAGCTACAAGGGCCTGGTGTTCGCCAGCTTCAGCGAACTGGCCGAGCCGCTGGTCGATTACCTGGGCGCCGAAATGACGCCGTGGCTGGACCGCATCTTCCACAAGCCCATCGTCTACCTGGGCTGCACGCGCCAGTATTCGAAATCGAACTGGAAGCTGTACCTGGAAAACGTCAAGGACCCGTACCACGCCAGCCTGCTGCACCTGTTCCACACCACCTTCAATATTTTCCGCGTCGGCATGAAGGCGCGCTCGATCGCCGACAAGCGCCATGGCCTGCACAGCATCATCACCGCCACCAAGAACCAGGAAGAGACGTCCGACGCCTACAAGCAGCAGGCGATCCGCTCGTTCGACGAAGGCTTTGCGCTGGAAGACCCGTCGGTGCTGGGCCAGATCCAGGAGTTCGAGGAAAACACCACCAACCACATCCAGCCGATCTTCCCGCAACTGGTGGTGCAGCAGATCCACAACACCCTGGTGGCGCGCCAGCTGCTGACCAAGGGGCCGGACAACTTCGAGCTGATCTTCCACTTCTTCGGCTACGAGGACGACACGCCGGAACTGCGCGCGCTGCGCATCAAGCAGGCCAACCTGGTGGGTCCGGCCGGCTATATCTCGATGGAGGACACCGAGGCGACCGAGATGGTCCAGCGCGGCATCCGGCGCGACCCGGACTCGTGCTCGGTGATCGAAATGTCGAAGGACAAGCCGGACCAGGAAGACACCCTGATCACGGAAAGCCTGATCCGCAAGTTCTGGCAGGGCTACCAAAAGCTGATGGGATTCTAAGGAAAATGAACATGGAACAGATGATTTTGTGGTTCGAACTGAACCAGCTGCAGCAAAACTATATCAGCGCGCTCGACAACGACCGCCTGGAAGCGTGGCCGAATTTCTTCACCGAAGACTGCCTGTACGAGATCATCCCGCGCGAGAACGAGGACGCGGGCCTGCCGATCGGCGTGATGTATTGCGACAGCCAGCGCATGCTGCGCGACCGCGTGCTGTCGCTGCGCCACGCGAATATCTACGAGGTGCACAGCTACCGCCACCTGACCTCGGGCCTGCGGATCACCGCCATCGACGCCGACACGGCCGAGACGGAATCGAGCTATGTGGTGATCCAGACGCTGCAGGACGGCGAGTCGTTTGTCTACCAGGCGGGCCGCTACCTGGACCGCGTGGTGAGAACCAGGGACGGCTGGCGCTATGCCAGCAAACGCGTGATTTTCGATACCTCGCGCGTGGCCACCTTGCTGGCGACGCCGATCTGAGGCCGGGAGACTGACATGAGCAACTGGCACGATGTCGGCGCGGCCGATGATATCTCCGACGACACGCCGCTGGCGGCCCAGGCCGGCGGCCAGCCGCTGGCCCTGTTCCGCCTCGGCGACGAAGTGTTTGCCCTGCGCGACAAATGCAGCCATGGCAACGCGCGCCTGTCCGACGGCTATATGGAAGACGGCTGCGTCGAATGCCCGCTGCACCAGGGCCTGATCGACATCCGCAGCGGCGCGCCGCGCTCGGCGCCGATCACCGAGGCGGTGCGCAGTTTTCCGGTGCGGGTGGTGGCGGGGCGGGTCGAGGTAAAGGTGGAGGAGGCCGGCCAGGCGGCGGTGGTGGACTCCGTCGGCGGCTGCCATGGCGCCTGCGCCGCGCAAGCCATGCCGGCCAGCCGCCTTGTTTCGGCCCGCGTCGCCAGCATCGACAAGGTCGGCGCCGACGTGGTGGTGCTGCGCCTGCAGCAGGACGAACATGCTCCGCTCGACTACCTGGCCGGCCAGTATCTGGACGTGCTGCTGGCCGACGGCGTGCGGCGCAGCTATTCGATGGCGAGCGTGGGCGGCGGCGACCAGCTGGAACTGCATATCCGCCACCTGCCCGGCGGGCGTTTCACCGACCAGGTATTCGGCACGCTGCAAGCGGGCGAGCGCCTGCGGCTGGAAGGCCCGGCCGGCGATTTTTACCTGCGTGCCGGCAGCGCGCCGGCGCTGCTGCTGGCCAGCGGCACCGGTTTTGCGCCGATCAAGGCCCTGATGGAGGCGGCCATCGCGGCCGGCGGCGCGCGGCCGATGCGGCTGTACTGGGGCGGGCGCAAGCCGGCCGACCTGTACCACGACGCGCTGTGCCGTGGCTGGGCCGCGACCTTGCCGTGGTTCGACTATGTGCCGGTGATCTCCGAGCCGGCGCCCGGCGACGGCTGGAACGGCCGCACCGGCTTTGTTCACGAAGCGGTGCTGCAGGACCACGCCGATCTGTCGGCGCATGAAGTGTATGCCTGCGGCGCGCCGCTGATGGTGGCGGCGGCGCAGCGCGATTTCATGGCGCTGCGCGCGCTGCCGGCCGAACGCTTCTTTGCTGACGCCTTTTTGTCGCAGGCCGATTTGCGCCAGCGCGCTTGAGGGCAACCACGTCTCATTGACAATCTCTATGGAGCACAGCATGGCACACTATATCGATATCCCGGCCAAGGACGGCACGGGCAGTTTCAAGGGCTACCTGGCGCTGCCGGCCGGCGGCAGCGGACCCGGCCTGGTGGTAGGGCAGGAAATTTTTGGCGTCAACCAGAACATGCGCGAAGTGGCCGACATGTATGCCGAGGAAGGCTATGTGGCGCTGGTGCCGGACCTGTTCTGGCGCATGCAGCCCGGCGTCGACCTGGGCTACACCGAGGATGACTTCCAGCGGGCGTTCGGCTTTTACGGCCAGCTTGATGTCGACCTGGCGGTGGACGATATCGCGGCGTCCATCGAGGCGCTGCGCGCGCTGCCGCAAGTGTCCGGCCCCGGCATCGGCTATGTCGGCTACTGCGTCGGCGGCAAGCTGGCCTACCTGGCCGCGGCGCGCACCGATGTCGCCTGTTCGGTCGGCTACTACGGCATGGGCATCGAGGCCATGCTGGACGAAGCGGCCCATATCCGTGGCAAGCTGGTGCTGCATTTCGCCGGGAATGACGCCTATTGCGACGCCGCCGCGCGCGCGCAGATCATGCCGGTGCTGGCGGCGCTGCCGCAGGCCGAGCAGTATGTCTATCCGGGCGCCGACCATGCGTTCGCGCGCGTCGGCGGCATGCATTTCGACAAATCGTCGGCCCTGATGGCGCACGGGCGCACCATCGCCGCGCTGAAATCGGTGATCGGTCCCCACTTCAACCTGTCGGACCTGTGGGAGCAGCATGTGTACCACGAGTTCGTCACGCGCGACGTGCCGGCGACCATGGCGACCATGGTGGCCGAGCCGTATGTGAACCATATCCCGACCCTGACCGGCGGCGTCGGCTCGCAGCAGCTGGCGCGCTTTTACCGCAACCATTTCGTGCATGCCAACCCGGATGACATGCGCATGATCCCGATCTCGCGCACGGTCGGCGCGCTGCAGGTGGTCGACGAGTTCATCATGTGCTTTACCCACACGCGCGAGATCGACTGGATGCTGCCGAACGTGGCGCCGACCGGAAAATACGTGGAAATTCCGATGATCGGCATTATCAACTTCCGTGGCGACAAGCTCTACCATGAGCATATCTACTGGGACCAGGCCAGCGTGCTGGTGCAGATCGGCCTGCTGGACCCGGCGCTGCTGCCGGTGGCCGGCATCGAATCGGCGCGCAAGCTGCTGGACGAAACGATACCGTCGAACCGGATGATGGCGCGCTGGGCCGGCAGCGAAGGAAAATAGTCGTCCGTTCCCGCGATTTGAGGCCAGCACGATAGTGTCCAGGGTTTTTCTTCGCGACACAATGCGCTATAGTATTCCCCATCGTTATTTGGGGTGGACTATGGCAACGCGCAGAAACTTTCTACAACACGGCATGGGCCTGGCCGCCATCGGCCTGGTGGCCACGCCGCTGATCGGCTGCGCTTCGCGCACGGAAAAACCGGCCATGGCTTCGGCCGGCGCCAAGCCACGCATGCCGAAGACCAGCGTGCCGCCGCAGCAGCTGGCCAGCATCGACCGTGCCATCACCACGCCGCGCGGCGCGCCGATCACGGAAATGGCGCCGCCGCCCGATATTTTCGATGCGCAGATCCTCGACCTGGAATTTTGGCTCAAGCCACGCACGCTGGAAGTGGTGCGTCCGGCCAGCAACGAGAAGGCCAAGCTGCTGTACTGGAAAGATGGCGAAGTCATCGATTCGGCCTACCAGGAGCTGTGCCATCTGCTGCGCGACGTCAACGGCAAGAAGACGGCGCCCATCGATCCGAAACTGTTCGAAACGCTGTGGGGCACGCAGGCCTTTATCGCCCGCTACGGCATCGAGCAGCCGCTGGAGATCCTGTCCGGCTACCGCACGCCCGAATCGAACAGCCGCCTGCGCGAAGCGGGCGTGCCCGCCGCGCGCCAGTCGCTGCATATTTCAGGCAAGGCGGCCGATATCCGCGTGGCGAATCTGAACTCCGAAGTGCTCGGTTCGCTGGTGCGCAGCTTCAAGCAGGGCGGCGTGGGCTTCTATTACCGCGCCGGCCCGCGCGGCGGCTGGATCCATGCCGATACGGGCCTGCAGCGCACCTGGAAAGGCTGATGGCTGGCGCGGCGCGACCGGCGCATGCGCGATGAAACTGTCCAGCCACAATATCGAACTGTTCCTGGCCGTGGTCGATGGCGGCTCGTTTTCCAGTGCCGCGCGCGCCCTGCGGCGCTCGCCGTCGGCCGTCAGCATGGCGGTCGCCCATCTCGAAGCCGAACTCGGCATTACCCTGTTCGACCGCGGCGCACGCATGGCCGTGCCGACCCCGGCCGCGGTGGCGTTGCTGCCGCATGCACGCCTGGTGGCCGAGCAGCTCAAGCAAATCCACCTGCATGTGCAGCAACTGTCGCAGGGCCTGGAAAGCCGCATCTCGCTGGGCATCGCGGCCGAACTCGACCATGCTCCCTTTTTGCGCGCGGTGCAGGCCCTGTCGCAGCGCCACCCGCTGCTCGATATCGAAGTGCTGACCGCGCCGCAGGACGATGTGCTGGACCTGCTGCACCGGGGCCGCATCAGCGCCTGCATGGCCTTCGGTGGCGGGCGCATCAATCACGAAGAACAATTCCAGCTGGTGGGCAGCGACGCGCTGCTGGCGATAATTTCCACGCAGCATCCGCCTGCCGAGGCGGGGCGCGCCGTGTATATCGAGGAACTGGTCAACCTGCGCCAGATCATCGTCGCCAGCCGCGAGCTGGAACTGGCCGACGCGCGTCCGGTGGTCGGTTTGTCGCACTGGCGCACCGACAGCCTGCCGATGGCGCTGGCGATGGTGGAAGCCGGCCTGGGCTGGGGTAACTTCGCGCAAGCGGCGATCGCGCCCTCGCTGGCGGCGGGCCGCGTGCGCCGCCTGGCGTTCAAGAATACCGGCAACGGCCTGGCGCTGCCGATCCACCTGGTGTGGATGAAGGACCGGCCGCTTGGTGTTGCGGCACGGACCTTTCTTCAGTTGCTGGCCGAAGCGCCCTGAATCGGACTGCTGTCTTCCTTGGGCTGCTGCGCCGACAGCGGCACGCCGAACAGGCCGTCGAACACATAATTGAAGACAAAGCTGTAGCAGGGAATGATCAGCATCAGCGCGAAGTCGAGCACGAAGGCGTCCCACAGGCTGATATCGAGCCACCAGGCGATCAGCGGAATCAGGTACACCACCAGGGTGATCTGGAAGCCGATCGCATGCACCACGCGGCGCCATACGGTGCGCGTGCGCGACACCTGCCGGATCTCCCAGTATTCGAAGGCGGTGTTGTACAGCAGATTCCAGATCACGGCGATGCTGGTGATCATCAGGGCCAGCGGCCCGGTGCTGGTGGGCGACTCGCCCGACAATAAGGTGAGCCACAGGGTGGAAATGGTCATGCCGATGATTTCAAAGGCGGTGACGTAGACGATTTTGCGTTGGATGCCTTGCATGTGCTGCCCGTAATAATGAACTGGCCAGCATGATAGGTCAGGCGTGCTGATATTTAAAGTTGATAGCTGTCAGTTTTACTGATGCTTGTCCAGGCTGGCGTGAACAGCGGATAATGATGGCTGGCGGACAAACGGTTTCGCCGCATCACCGCAAAGAAGGCAACCATGCAAGGCGCATCAGATAACGCAGCAAACAACGCAGCAGAGAACGCAGCAGACCACCAAACCGGCGGCACGGCCGCCGATGAGATCCTGGCGCGTCCCCGTTTCCGGCCCCGTCCGTGGGAGCACCTGGAAACGCCGTACGACGTGGAAGTGTGGATCGAGGAGCACAACCGCAGCATGCAGGACAATATCGGCGCGCAGGAAACCGGGGTCGGCATCCGCTTCACCCTGGCCGAAGGGGGCGACATCTACATGCAGACCAGTGCCGACGGCGCCGTCGTGCTCGACGTGACGCCCGATGCGGCCTGGGTGGCGCCCCTGATCAGCGCGGCCACCGGCTGTGAAACACCGGCTTCGTCATTGTGGATCTTGCCCGACGATAAATTGATTCAATTGATCGTGGGCCTGTCGAGCCTGGTGGCCAGCACCTTGCTGGTGGTGGGGCATGATTTTGGCCTGCGCCGGCGTGGCATGGGCCGATGAATGACGCTGTCGCCATTAGCGGCGGGTTTGTCGCCTATGTCAGGCCACATTTCCACCGCGCAGGAGGTCGCGCCACAAACGTAGCCTCCGGCTGATGGTTTGCCTGATATCAAAAATCAGGCTGCCGCCTAGTATCTGCTGCAACTGCTTGGCCTGTTTCTGCCGAAAGCGGGTTCTTTCCAGGGTTGCAGCGCTATCGCGGGTGCTGAGCAGGGCGCCCGCCTTGGGCATCGCCTCCAGCACTTCTTTCCAAGGATGAAACAAGGCATCAAGCAGAGTCGCCTTGATCTCCCTGCGCAAGCGTATTCCTTGTAGCAGCGGCAATTGATACGTATCTTTGGCGATACCGATATGAATATGGCACAGGGCGATATCGAAAAAAAGCTTGCTGTTGCTGTTCAGGCCCGATGTTGCAAAGTGCTGGCGCGCTGGTAATAATGCTGTGGATAATTCACGAAACGATTTCAAACTGGGCGTTTTGCTGATGCTGCCATCGCGTTGCCGATAATTAATCAGGCAGTGCGGAAGGTAATACAAGTTACTGCAGCTATCCAGCAATTGCGGTATGGCCGTCACATCCTCATACACCCGGCCCTCTGGGAAAACAGGTAATGTTTGTTGCGAATAAATTTCCCGACGGAAAATTTTCGACCACACGAACATATGACATTCATTGAAATAGGTGCTGAGTATTTTTTCCTTATCGGTAGTCAATACATGTGGTGCAAAACTGCTGGTCACGCGTTTGTTTTTTGATTCTTTATTGGGGTACCAGAATTGCAGGTCACAAGCAATGACATCAGGATGCTTTTCTTTGATTACATTTTCAAGTTCATTCAACGATTGAGGCAGCAACAGGTCGTCGCTGTCGACAAAGACAATATATTCTCCACGCGCCAAGGCCAGGCCGTGGTTTCTCGCCGCGGCGACTCCCTGGTTGGTCTGCTCTGCAATATTAATGTGCAAATCGGGATGGGTATTCCGCAGGCCGTGCAGTATGGCCAGGGTCTGGTCGCTTGAGCCGTCATCGATAATAATCAATTCATGCGAGCCATTCATCTGCGAAGTAATCGCAGTAATGGTCGCCTCTATATATTTTTGAACGTTGTAGGCAGGTACTATGATACTGAGTAAATAAGTGTGACTCATGAGATTGCAGTTATAATTTTTTATTATTTAAAATCAAATCAAGAGCTGCGATCATTGATTGATTAACGCAGGCCCAGCAGCGAAATCACGCGTTCGCGGCTGATGCCGACGAGCGCGGAACTGATCGCCAGCAGCGACTCATAGCCCGGCTTGTTGGCCTTGTCGGTAAAGCTTTGCGCCACCGTATCCATGCCGACATCGACCGGCTGGGCCTGGGCGCTTTCGACGCGGGCCGTGGCCTGCGCCAGCGCCAGGCTGACCGAGGCGCGCGACTGCTGGATATGCGCCAGCGCCTGCACCACCTCGTGCAGCGTGGCGCGCAGCGCTTCGGTGTCGCCCGTGTCCCATTGCTCCGGCACGATGACGGCCGGTTCCGGGTCGGTCCTGACGCGGTTCATCTGGCCAGTGGGAAAACGGATGCCACTGCCGCGCACGGCCAGGCTGTCGCGCACATTGGCCCACGACGCTTCCGGGGTGCTGAACACCACCTGGCCATCGTCGCCCTGGCGCACGCGGATATTCGACGGCATCAGGGCGCGGTCGAAGCGGGCGATGATCTCTTCGTCCGACAGGCCCGGTTCGATATTCACCGAGCGCAGCGCCTGGTTGGCGCCGCCGACGGAAAACGCCAGCACTTCCTGCGAACCTTCCTGCAGGCTGGCCATGGTCAGGCCACGGATGGTAAAGCTTTGCTGCGCCGTTTGCGGGCTGCTGTAGCCAAGCTGGGCGTCGAGCGAGCCGCCCGAGGCGCTGCTGCGGTCGCGCCAGGTGCTGCTGAACTGGCGCACGCGCGCTTCGACCTGGCCATCGCGGCCTGCACGCGCGGCCAGCTTGGCCGCCAGCTCGCTTTTCAGCGCCTGCAGCTGGCTGCTGCTGCGTTCGAGGTAATCGAGGGTTTGCTGTGCATTCGAAATCTCGCCCTGCAACTGATGATCCCAATTGCTCAGCCCGCGCTTGAGCGTGGAGGTCGCCGCCCTGGGCGCGGCGGCGTCGGCGCGCGTGCTGGCGCCGTCAACGCTGCCCGAGGCGCCATCGACGCCGCGCGCCGTGCCGCTGCCTTTGCCGGCAATGCCTGAAGAAGTGGGTAGCTGAGCGATTTGCATGGGATCAGAGGAGGTCGAACAGGGAGAGTGAGCCCACTTTGCTGTAGGCTTTGTAGGTGGCTTCCAGCGCGGTCTGGTAGCCGGTCAGGTCGATCGCCGCCGCGCCGATGTCGGCCTTTTTCAAATCGAGCAGGGCGGTGTTGTTCGACAGCGAAACATTGTCCAGGTTGTTATCGAGCGTGGACAGGATGTTTTGCGCGCCGCCGAAGATGGCGATCTTGCCGGACAGCAGTTCCATGCCCTCATCGGTGCCGTCGAGCGCGGTGGTGACGACCGCGCGCACGGCCGGATCGGCGGGATTGAGGCCCGGCGCGCTCAGGGTCTCGATGGTCTGGTCGATCTTGTTAAGCCAGCTTTCCAGCTTGCTGACGTCGACATTGGCCGCCTGCGTGATACCGTTGCCGACCACCACGGTCTGGGTTTCCGTATTGCCGGTGTAGGTATAGCGCGAGCCGGCCGGTGCGCTGGCGTCATAGGTGATCGCCGGCGTGTCGGTGGCGGTGCCGGAAAACATGTAGCGGCCTTCCTGGTCCTTCAGGTTGGACGTGTAGACCACGCTGTCGCGCATGGCGCGCAGCGATTCGGTCATCGCCTTCAGGTCGGACGGCGCATTGCTGCCATCGGCGGCCCACACCAGCAGGTCGCGCGCCTGGCCCATGTCGGTCACCATGCTCGACAGGTAATTTTCGTTTTTCAGCAGACGCGTCTGGACCGAGGAGATATTGTCCTTGTACTGCGTGATCATGGCCTGTTCGCGCGTCAGGCGCGAAATACGCACATTGCCGATCGGATCGTCCGACGGCAACTGGATGCGCAGGCCCGACGACATCTGCTGCGTCAGGTAATTGATGCGTTCCTGGTTCTGCTGGATCGATACATTGATCATTGTTTGATACTGGCTGCTCGCTACACGCATGATCTCTGCTCCTTAACCCATCATTGCCAAAGTGGCGTCAAACAAGGTGTTGGCGACTGAAATGACTTTCATGTTCGCCTGGTACATATTCTGGAATTCCACCAGGTTCATCGCTTCTTCGTCCTTGTTCACGGCGCTGGTGGCGTTCCAGTCGTTGACCGCCTGCGTGCGCACCGTGTCGGCCGTTTTCAGCAAGGCCTGGTTCTGCTGGCTGGCAATGCCCAGCTTGCCCACCAGCTGGGTATCGGCGTCGCTGATCAGCACTTCGCCCACCCAGCTGACAGTGATCGGCTTGTTCTTGATGTCGATCAGGCTTTGCAGGTTCTTGCTGTCGCCGGCGGCGCCGCCGGCGCTGGCCAGCGCCAGGTCGGCCGCCGTAAAATTCTTCTTGATCGACATTACGCCGTCGGTGTACTCGAACAGGTTGGGACCGGCGGTGCCGGCCATGGTCTGGCCCTGGTTCAGCTGATTGTTGATATTGTCGGTCAGCGTCTTGCCCAGGTCGCGCAGCGACTGCTGCAGCGGCTGCAGGGTATTTTGCTCGAATTCGCCCAGGCCGCCGATCTGGCCGCCGATGGCGATACTGTCGAGCTTGAAGGTCGAGTTGGCGAACTTCAGCGTGATGCTTTGTTCGCCAACCGCGTTCTCGCTGCTGGTCAGCGTGCTCGACATGTTGCCGATCACCAGCGGCTGGCCGCTCTTCAATGAAATATTCATCGAACCGTCCGGCTGGCTGTTGACTTCGATCGCCATCTGCGCAGCCAGGCCGTCGATCAGCTGGTCGCGGGCATCGATCAGCGCCGAGACGTTGGTGCCGGCCGCATTCGAGGTCGAAATGCGCTGGTTCAGCGCGGCGATGTTCTGCAGCGCGGTATTGGCTTGAGGCATCATCGCGGCGCGCTGCTGGTGCAGCGACAGCACCTGGTTGTTCATCACGTTGTTGATGCTGTTGAAATGCTGGGCCATGGCGTCGGCCGAAGTGACGATCTGCTGGCGCAGCGGGGTCGAGGTCGGATCGACGGCGGCCGCATTCAGGGCCGTGAAAAAGCCGTCGATGCCGTTGCTGATGCTGGACTTTTCATCGCCCATCACGCGTTCGAGCTGGGTCAGGTAAGGCTGGGCCTGCGAGCGCAAGCCCTGGTCCGACGCGGCGCGCCACATCTGCTGGCTTTTGTAGGCGTCGCTGAAACGCATCAGGGCGCCCACTTCCACGCCGTTGCCGGCCGACCGCACGCCAGCGCCGGAAGAGAGCGATGTCAGCAGCACGCCCTGGCGCGTATAGCCCGGGGTCTGCAGGTTGGCGATATTCTGGCTGGCTGCACCAAGCGCCGCTTGCGCGGCGATGCTGCCCGACAGGGCATTGCTGATCATGCTCATGGCATTTCTTTCGTGATAAGGGGCGATGTCGCTACCTCAACTACAGGCGACACTTTATGTTGACTTATTAAGTCCGGCTGCAACTTTGTCCGATGTGACATCGATCCTCGGGGCTGGCGCCGCTGCGGCCGGCAGCAGCTGGCGCAAGATGGCGTCGGCGATGCCGAACGCGCGCTGGCCGGCCATCTTGTCGGCCACCAGGTTGTCGGCCAGCTCCTGCATGTCGCTGTTGACGGGGTCCTTGTAGACGCTGTCTTCGCCGGCCATCTCGCGCGTGCCCGAGCGCATCTGGCGCAGCATGTGCGAGATGAAGAAGGCTTCGAACTTGACCGCCGCCTCGGTGGCCTTGGCCGCATAGCGCGGATCGGTGGGCGCCGCCGCGGCGGGCGACTGGTCGTCCAGCGCCGAAGGCAGGGCGCCGCTGCTGTTGTCGATGGAGAAATTCATCAGATCACCACCAGTTCGCCTTCGATGGCGCCGGCCTGGTCCAGCGCCTGCAGGATCGCCATGATATCGTCGGGCGAGGCGCCCAGGCTGTTGACCACGTCGATGATGGCCTGCAGCTTGGCGCCTTCCGGCCATTTGAACATCTTGCCGTTGCCCTGGTCGACCGTCACCTTCGATTGCGGCGTGACGGTGGTCTGGCCGGCACCGAACGGCGCCGGCTGGCTGACCGCCGAACTCTCGGAAATGACCACTTTCAGCGAACCGTGGGTGACGGCCGCCGCTTTCACGCGCAGGCCTTCGGCGATGACCACCGTGCCGGTACGCGAATTGAAGACCACCTTGGGCATGTCGGTGCCGACGTCGACGCTGAGCGCCTGCAGCTTGGCCATGAAGGCCACGCGCTGGGTCGGGTTTTCGGGGGCGATCACTTCCACGCTGGTGGCGTCGCTGGTGGTGGCGACGGCGCCGAAACGGCGGTTGACGGCTTCGACGATATTGGTCGCCGTCTCGAAATGGGGATGGCGCAAATTGAGCGTGACGGTCGGCTTGGTGGAAAAGTCGCTGAGGATCTCGCGTTCGATATTGGCGCCGTTCGGGATGCGTCCCGAGGTCGGCGTATTGACCGTGACCGACGAGCCGCTCTGGCCGCTGGCGCTCAGGCCGCCGACCACCACGTTGCCTTGCGCCAGGGCGTAGGTTTCGTTGTCGGCCGCGCGCAGCTGCGTCAGCAGCAAGGTGCCGCCACGCAGGCTTTTCGCGTCGCCCAGCGAGGACACCGTGACGTCGATCGCCTGGCCGCGGCGGTAGCCGGGCGGAAACACGGCGCTGACCATCACGGTGGCGACGTTCTTGCTTTTCGATTCGGCGCCGTCGGGCAGCTTGACGCCGAACTGCTTGAGCATGTTGACCACCGACTGGCTGGAAAACTTCACCTGGGTGGTGTCGCCGCTGCCGTTCAGGCCGACCACCAGGCCGTAACCGACCAGCGGATTGTCACGCACGCCTTCGATGCTGACCAGGTTGCGCAGTACTTGCGCCGCCGTGGCGGGCAGCGACATGCTGCAAAAGGCGGCCAGCAGCAAGGTGGCGGGCAGGGCGGAACGAAATCTCATGATGTGACCTTAAAACGGCATCCATGGACCGACGAAAAAGCGCGTCAGCCAGCCCGGGGTATTGGCTTCGGCCAGGGTGCCCTGGCCGGAATAGGCGATACGCGCATTGGCGATGCGCAAGGACGATACCTGGTTGTTCGAATCGATGTCGGCCGCGCGCAGGTAGCCGCGCAGGCGCACGAATTCCTCGCCCTGGTTCAGGGTCAGGGTCTTTTCGCCCTGCACCCGCAGCAGCCCGTTCGGCAGCACTTCCTGCACGATCACGGTGATCGCGCCCGACAGCGCATTTTGCTGCGTGCTGGTCGAGTCGCCGGCGAAATTGCGGTCGGCCGACAGGTCGATGCCGGTCTTGGGGAAGGTCTTGCCCAGGATGTTGGCCGCCTGCACGCCCACCGAGGAACCCTTGTTGAAGGAGGTGCCGGCCTTCTTGCTGGCCTGGGTGGTTTCCTGCAGCGCCACGGTGACCACGTCGCCGACGCGGAAGGCGCGGCTGTCGGAGGTCAGCGACATGCCGGCATCGGGGTTGAACACGCCGCCGGCCACGCCGCCGCGGCCACTGCCGCGCTGCGCCACCAGCGGCTCTTCCGAAAACGTCGGCGCCACCGGCGCGGCCGGACGGCTGGCGCAGCCGGCCAGCAGCACAGCCGCCAGCAGCACCGCGATGGCTTGCCTGGTCGCTTGCATCAGCGTGCCGCTTGCGCCAGGTATTGCAGCATATTGTCGGCCGCCGACAGCACCTTGGTGTTCATTTCATAGGTACGCTGGGCCGCGATCATGTCGACCATTTCTTCGACCACCTGCACATTCGAGCCTTCCAGCGCGAATTGCTTGAGCTTGCCCAGGGCGCCTTCGCCGGGATTGCCTTCGGTCGGCGCGCCGCTGGCGGCGGTTTCCTGGAACAGGTTTTCGCCCAGGGCCAGCAGGCCGGTCGGGTTGATGAAGCTGCTCAGGGTCAGCTGGCCCAGCTGGGTGCCGGCCACATTGCCGGGCACCGTCGCCGAGACCATGCCGTTTTCACCGATGGTGATGCCGGTGGCGTTGTTGGGCACGGTGATCTGCGGCACCAGCGGCAAGCCCTGGGCGTTGACCATCACGCCATTTTCATTGATGCCCAGCTGGCCGGCGCGCGTGTAGGCCGCTTCGCCGTTCGGGCGCAGCACCTGCAAAAAGCCGTTGCCGGTGATGGCGACGTCGAATTCGCGGCTGGTGGTTTGCAGGCTGCCGGTGGTAAACACCTTTTGCGTGCCGACCATGTGGGTACCGTTGCCGAGCTGTACGCCCGACGGCGACAGGGTATTGTCGGCACGCTGCGCGCCCGGCTGCTGGTCGACCTGGTAGAACAGGTCTTCGAACACTACGCGGTCGCGCTTGAAACCGACCGTGTTGACGTTGGCCAGGTTGTTGGCGATGGCTTGCAGCTTGGCGTCTTGCGCCTGCACACCGGTCTTGCTGATCCACATTGCTGGATTCATGATTTACTCCTTGAATTTGGTTGGCGTGCGGGCTCAGGCGCCAAGCAGGCGGTTGCCCGATTCAGTCATGGAATCGCTGGCCTTGAATATTTTCATCTGCACTTCAAAACTGCGGTTCAGGCTCATGGTGGCGATCATTTCCTCGACCGCCGACACGTTGCTGCCTTCGATATGGCGGCCGCGCACCTGCACGTTCGGATCGGCCTGCAGGTTGGCGCCGCCACGCGTGACGATCAGCCCGGCTTCGTTCTTGGTCAGCTCGCCCGTTTCGGAGTTGACCAGCTTGAGCTTGTCGACCACCTGCATCTGCGCCGTGCCCGGGACCTGGATCGAAATCGAACCGTCGACGCCGATCGAGACGCTGGTGTGCTCGGGCAGGGTGATCGGGCCACCTTCGCCCAGCACCGGCCGGCCGTTGATGGTTAGCGCGCCCGTTTCATCGAGGTTCATGGCGCCGGCGCGCGTGTAGGCTTCGCCGTTTTGCCATTGCACCGTCAGAAAGCCGTTGCCGGTGATCGCCACGTCGAGATCGCGGCCGGTTTCCTTGACGGTGCCGGTGCGCGTGTTGATGGCGCTCGACTGCGTCTGCGCCATGTGGCGATCGTCGTAGCCGTAGCCGTTTTGCAGCGGCTGCGCGGTCGACACCTCCAGGTTGGCACGAAAGCCGCCCGTTTCGATGTTGGCCAGGTTGTTGGCGTGTACCTGTTGTGCCCGCAGGGCACGGTCGGCGCCGCTCATGGCGGTGTAAATCAGCGCATCCATGGTTGTTTACCTTTGCGTGTCAAAGATTACAACGCTTGCATCAGCGATTGCAGCATGGCGTTCTCGGTCGACAGCACTTTCGAGTTGGCCTGGTAGTTGCGCTGCGAGGTCATCAGGCCCACCAGTTCGGTGGTGATGTCGACGTTCGACTGTTCCAGCGAGCTGGTGGCCAGCTTGCCGGCCATGCCCACGCCAGGACGCTCGTACAGCGGCGCGCCGGAAGCGGTCGAGGCGGTCCAGCTGGTGTTGTCGGCGGCGGTCAGGGCGCCTTCGTCGGCAAAGTTGGCCAGCGCGATGGTGCCGACATTCTTGGTTTCGCCATTGGTATATTTCGCCATGATCGAGCCGTCCGACGCCAGCTCCACGCCGGTGTAGGTGCCCGAGGCGTAGCCGTCCGACTTGTTGGTCGAGGTGGTCGTTTCGCCGGCGTACAGGGTGGTGTCCGAGTAGTTCAGGTTGAACGCCAGCGCGGCCGCGCCGGAGTTGGCGATCGGGTCGCCCATCTTGACCGCGTCGAAAGTCGGTTTCCAGTCGGCGCCCCTCACTGCCGGTGCCACCGGTTCATTGTTCGGCGCGGCGCCGTTGACTTTCGCCAGCTGGCCATCGGTGCCGAACAGCAACGTACTTACCATTTCTTTCGCTGGCGTCGCCAGTGGCTGCTGCATCATAGGCTTGTCGTCGAGCGTGTAGTGCACTTCGACCGTGCTGGCATCGGTCTTGACGAAATACTGGCTCAGCGTGTGCTTGGCGCCCAGCGAATCGTACAGCACCGATACCTTGGCGCTGTTGTAGGTCTGGATGTCGGTCTTGTCGAACTTGGTGCCGTCCTTGATGGTCCACTCGGACGACAGGTTGGCGACGTAGGACAGGTTTTCGGTCGCCTGCGCGGGGATCTGGCCGGTCGGGATTTTCATGTCGCCCATCGGACCTAGCGTGGTGCTGCCTTTGGCGGCAGGCGCGTAGCCCTGCACCATCTTGCCGTTCGAATCGGTCAGGTAGCCGCTGCTCGAGGCGCTGAAAATGCCGACGCGGCTGTAGCTCAGGGTGTTTTGCGCATCGCGGCTGACAAAGTAGCCACGGCCATCGATGGCGGCGTCCAGGGTGCGGCCGGTGTTCAGCACGCCGCCGTTGACGCTCATGCTTTGCGTGGTTGAACCGATTTCGACACCGGTGGCGCGGTCGCCTGCGTACATCGACGAGAAGTTGGCGCGGCTGCTGCGGAAACCGTAGGTGCCGGCGTTGGCGATATTGTTACTCGAGGCGGTCAGTTGCTCGTTGATGGCCTGGATGCCGGACAGTGCGATGTCGAAACTCATGGTGAACTTCCTTTAGTGAAGGACGGGATTATTGGGCAAAAAGCAAATGGGCGCTACGGGCGGATCAGGAGGTCTTGCCGTTGAAGCCGGTGATCGCGCCAGGGCTGACTTCACCGAGGTTGGCGACGTTGAGGATCATGCTGCCGGTGGCCGACAGGCGAACACTGCTCAGCTTGCCGGCGATATCGACCGACGGCTTCTCGCCGCTGCTGGTGGTCACCGCCATCGTATAGGTGCCGGCTGGCAGGCCCAGCTTTTCCGGGTCGATGGTAAACGGCACGTTACCGGCCGATTTGGCGCCCAGTTCGATCGTGTATTCCTTGTCGAACGCATCTTTCAAGGTCAGGGTGGTCTTGCTGCTGTTGGACGACAGGGCGATGCTGCCGCTGACCTTGCCGCTTTCGAGCTGTACCGTGCTGCTGTTGACCATGACTTCCGAGCCCACCTGAGCGCCCAGGGCCAGCACCTGCATGCTCTGCAGTACGCTGGCGTTGGCGCTGGTCAGGGTCGACAGGTTTTGCATCGCTTCGGTCTGCGCCTGCTGCGTCAACTGGTTGACGAACTGGCTGGGGTCGGTTGGCGCCAGTGGGTCCTGGTTGCGGATCTGCGCCACCAGCAGCTTGGTGAACATGTCCTGCGTGGCGTTGTTTTGCGAGGCGACGGCGTTGCTGGTCGTGCCACCGCTGGTGCTGTTTGTAAAGAGGCTCGTTTCCATGGATTACGCTTCACCTAATTTGAGGAGGGATTGTTGCATCGACTTGATGCGGCCCAGGACTTCCACATTGGTTTCAAAGGCGCGCGAGGCCGACATCATGTCGGTCATCTCGGCCACCTGGTTGACATTCGGGTAGAACACCATGCCGTCGGCATTGGCCATCGGGTGGCCCGGTTCGTACACCTTGCGCAACGGTTCGTCGCTTTGCACCACGTCCATCACTTGCACGCGGCCACCGGCGCCGCCATCCATCACCGCCGTAAACACCGGTTTGCGCGCGCGGTAGGTCTCGCCTTCGGAACCGGCCACGGAATCGGCATTGGCCAGGTTGCTGGCGATGGTATTCAAGCGCACGGTCTGCGCCGCCATCGCCGAACCGGCGATCTTGGAAATATCCTGGAAGCTCATGCTTGTCCTCGTTGCTTATTGTCCCGAGATGGCCTTGGCCAGCCCTTTGAGTTTCATGTTGACGAAGGTCAGGCTGGTCTGGAAGTCGGTGGCGTTCTGCGAGAAGGCGGCCTGTTCCACGCCGATCTCGACGGTGTTGCCATCGCGGCTGGGGTGGTAGGGCACGCGGTACAGCGAACTGGCGTCGTCGTCGGTCGACAGCAGGCCGGCCTCGTTGTCTTGCAGTTGCTGCAAGGCGCTGCCGAAATCCATGTCCCTGGCCTGGAAGCCCGGCGTGTTTTCGTTGGCGATATTGGCCGCCAGCACACGCGTGCGGTCGGCACGCAAGGCCAGCACATCGGCGTGCACACCCAGTGCGTCCTTGAAATTAATCCCCATGGTCATCCTTTGTGTTGAATTTGATCGTACTGCTGCGGTTTGGGCTGGAAATCTGGATGCAGGAGTAAAATGCCTGCCTGGTCATGTTGACGCATGGTAAGGTCATGCTGCTTCAAGATTCTTGATTAGGATTAGCAAATAAGGTTAGTAATGATTTATTCGGACCATCATGTCGCGGCACCGCACAAGGCAGGAGCATTTCGCACGCTGCTCCCCGGCCTGTTTTTAATGACCAGCCTCTATAGTAGTGCAGGACGGGCCGAATTGCCAGCCGACAATATATTTTTGCAAGTGCAGCAATTGGCCCAGGAGCAGCTGGCGCAGCAGGCCGCCTCTGCCGGGCTGCTGGAACCGCTGTTCCAGGTGACTGTTGTAAAAACCACGCGTGTCATGCCCGCGTGCCCGGTGCGGGTCGCGCTCGAGGCCCTCGACAGCCGTTCGCCGCAGCGCATGCGCTTTGTCGCCAGCTGCCCGGGAGCGGCGGGCTGGCGCTATGAAATACTGGCGCGCGCCAGCATCAGCGCCAAGGTCGCGGTGACCGGCGTGCCGGTCACCGCCAACACGCCGCTGCAGGCCGGCGACGTGGCCCTGGAGCGGCGCGACGTGACGATGGTGGCCGACAGCATCGCTTCGCTGCCGGCGGTGGTGGGACAGTCGAGCCGGCGCAGCCTGCGCGCCGGCGAGGTGTTGCGGGAAAGCCAGCTGGCGTCGCCGGTGCTGGTGCGGCGCGGCAGTACCGTCAACATCGTTGCGCGAAAGGAACAGGTACAGGTCAGTACGGCGGGAGTGGCGATGGATCCGGGCGCGCAGGGCGAGATCATCCGCGTGCGCAACGCCGCCAGCGGCACCGTGATCCGCGCCGTGGTGACGGAGGCGGGCACGGTGGCGCCGGCGGACTTGCTGGGACGCTGATCAGTCGATCAGTCGGCTGCGGCAGTGCGTTGCAGGCGCGCTGCCAGCTGGCTCAGCTTGGCCGCGTAGTTGGGGTCGGTGGCATAGCCGCCGCGCGCCAGGCCTTGCGCAAACGCGCTGGCGTCGGCGCCCGTATTGAGCGCGGCGCGGTAGCGCGGGTTGTCGAGCAGCACTTGCGCATAATCGCGAAAGGCGCTGGCCTGGTCCGGATAGCTGCGAAAGCGCTCGGTCTTTTTCAGCGCCGTGCCGCTGTCGCCCGCGTATTCGGTGGTCAGGGCGTTGGTCACTTCCCCCTGCCATTTGGCGCCGGCCTTGATGCCGAACAGATTGTGCGTATCGGCCGTGCCCTGGCGCAGCGGACGCTGGCCCCAGCCCGATTCCAGCGCGGCGTGGGCGGCGACGATTTCCGGCGCCACGCCCAGGCGCGCGCCGGTTTCCTCGGTCCACGGCTTGATCGACGATAAAAACTGCTGCTGCACTTCGCCGATCTCGCCCCCTTGGCTGATCGCACCGAGCACATTGGCTGGCGCGCTGTTGGCCGACCAGGCCCTGCCCTCGGGACTGAGCATGCTGGCGTTGCCGCCACCGTGCTCGATAAATGTCGCCACTTCGCCCTGCACCTGCTGGAACACGCTGCTGAAGCTGGCGGTGGAGGCGGTGGCGCGCACATTGCTCTGGATGGCGGTGGTGGCGCTGGTCGGCAAGGTGGCCGCCAAGGGGCGGGCATTGCTTGCAAAAAAATCAGCTTGGCGCATAGATATGTTCCTCGCCATGCAGCACGCGCTGCATGGTCGTGTATTGTTCCGTTAACAGCTGGCTGTTGCGGGTGTTCAAGCGCTTGCATTCAAGCACCATCTGTTCCAGTTCTTCCCAGTTGGCGACGGCTTTGCCACGCGCGTCCGCCTGCAGCAGCGCAAACAGCTGTGTCATGTCGGCCTTGGGGCCGAGCAGGGCGGTGACCAGGCTCATGCGCTGGCGGCGGCGGCCATCGAGCGGCTCGACCGCGGCGACGATCTGTTCGGCCAATACTTTCAATTGCCCGGTCTGGTGGCGCAGGGTGGCCTGGAATTGTTCTTCCAGCAAAGCCAGCAGTTCGGCATAACCGTGGCGGTCATCGGTGATGCCCTGCAGTACCCGCTGCACGGCTTCCTGGCGCGTGAGGCCCTTGCGTGGCGCGGTCATGCGTCGCTGCCGTGAAAGCGCTGGATCAGGCCGGCAATCTTGGACGGGTCGAACGGCAGCTCGCCCCTGGCCAGCGCATCGCGCAACATGGCCACTTTTTCATGGTCGACATCGGGCATGGCGCGCAGCGCCGCCATGGCCGGCTGCAACACGGCCGACTGCAGTTCCGCGCCGGCCGACGAACCGCCGGCGGCCGCCGCGGCGCCGGCATTCTCGGCGATCGCCTCGGCGGGCGCCACGGCGGAGTTGCGCAGCGTGGCGCCGGCGGCTCCCGAGGAGATTTTCATACGTTGTCCCTTGCCTTTAATTTGCATGTTCGGCCTGTTCTTTCTTCGCGGGCAAACCCAGCTTGTCACGCAGGCGTTGCAGCGTGGCCGAATCGGGCGCGCCCACTTCCAGTTCCTGGCCCTGCGACCCCTGGCCCGCCATGCCGAACATGGAGGCGATGCTGTCGGCCTGGCCACGCGTCAATATTAACAGCTCGATGCGGCGGTTGATGCCTGCGCCGGCATTTTTCGTGTCCAGCGGCGCGCGGTCGGCCATGCCGACCACCTGCAACACGCTTTCCGGGTTCATGCTGCCGGCCAGCAGTTGCGCGCGCGCCGACATGGCGCGGTTGGCCGACAGGGTCCAGTTGGAATAGCCATCATAGCCGGTATTGGCGTATTGCATCGAATCGGTATGGCCGACGATCAGCATCTGGTTTTCCATCTGCGCAAAGATCGGCCCCATTTCGCGCAGCAGCTTGCGGAACCGGTCGGTCGGCACGGCGCTGCCGCGCACAAACATGCCTTGCTTGTCGGTGTCGTGCAGCATCACGCGCAAGCCGTGCGGCGTGACCACCGACTGCAGGTTGCTCTTCAGGCCGGCTTCGTCGCTGAGCTTGTCGAGTGCGCGCGACAGCGCCATCAGGTCTTCCGGCGTCTGGTAGCTCATCTTCGGCTTGGCGTCGGCGGACTCCAGCTTGCCGTCTTTCTGCTTGCTGCCTTCCGTGCGGGTGTCGCCCATGCCGTCGCGCGGCATCGGGAAACGGTCGATCAGGCTGCCGCGCGGGCCGCCTTTCTGCTCCGGCATCACGCCTTGCCCTTCGCCTTGCCGGCTGCCCGCCAGCGCGTCCATCATGATTTCCTTCATCGCCTGCTGTTCGCGCGCGGCGATCAGCCACAGCACCAGGAACAGCGACAGCAAGGCCAGGCAGAAGTCGGCGAACGCGACTTTCCAGGCGCCGCCGTGGCCATCGTCATCGTGCTTTTTCCCGGCACGCTTGATGATGGCCTGGTCATGTTTCTCATGCGGCTTTAGCACGGCGGCCTCCCCGGCCTTGGCCTTGCTCAGGTTCTTCGCCGCCACTTTCCAGCGCATTGATCCAGCTTTCCAGCTGGGCAAAGCTCGGCTTGATATTGAGCTGCACCAGGCGCCGGCCCGAGTCGATCGCCAGCAGTGGCGGCTTGCCCGCGACGTGGGTCACCAGCACCACTTTCACGCATTCCATGGTCGAACCTTCTTCGCCGACCAGTTGCTTCATCATGTTGCACATCGGATCGAGCACGCCGTAGCAGAAGAAAATGCCGATAAAGGTACCGACCATGGCGGCGCCCACTTTCGACGAGATTTCCGCCGCATCGGCGCCGTCGGCCACCGAATTCATGGCCATCACGATACCGAGCACGGCTGCCAGGATGCCGAAGCCGGGCATGGCTTCGGCAATCTTGTGCAGGGACTTCGAGGGCTGCAGCAATTCATCGTGGATCGCTTCGAGTTCCTGCTCCAGCACGCCTTCGAGTTCATGCGCGTTGATCTTGCCCATTGCCATCAGACGGAAGTTATCGACGATAAAGGCCAGCAGTTTCGGCTCTTCCAGCACCAGTGGATAGCGCTGGAACAGCGGGCTTTCGCGCGGCGCTTCGACGTGGGCGTCGAGCGCCTTCAGGCCTCCGGCCGCCGTTTGCAGCAATTCATACATCAGCAGCAGCAATTGGCGCTGGAATTCCGAGCCCTGTTTCTTGTGCGTGACGACCTTGCGCATCTGGTGCAGCATTTCACCGAGCACATGCTTGGGATTGCCCAGCACCAGGGCGCCGACGGCGGCGCCGATAATGATGACCAACTCGACCGGATGCCAGATCGCTTGGACGGTACCGCCCATCAGGGCAAAGCCTCCGAATACGCATCCCATCACGATTAAGATACCGATAATTACCATGTCAACTGCCTTTCTGCTTGTGCTGCATCAATTTATGGGTGGAGCTCGATCTTACTTATCCTGCAGCATGGCTTTCATTTTGCCCAGTGCCATCTTGTTCAACTGGCATACGCGCGCGTCGCTCAGGTCCAGCACGGCGGCGATTTCCTTGTAGCTCAGTTCGAACTCGTAATACATCTGCACCACGCGCTGTTCACGCTCGTCGAGCGCGCGCAGGGCCTGCTCCAGGCTGCGCCGCACCATCAATTGCTCTTCCGGGCTCGGTGCGCTGTCGGCCTGGCCCAGGCTTTCCTGCAAAATATCGTCAAAGCTGGCGATCAGCTCGGCGTTTTCGGCCAGCTGGTATTCCTGGTACGCTTGCGGCGTCAGCTTCAGCGCCGCCATGATTTCCGCTTCCTGCGGCTCGCGGCCCAGGCGCCGGGTCAGTGCGCGCACACTGTCGCGCAGGCGGTGGCTTTCCTGGCGCACCGCGCGCGGGCGCCAGTCCTGGCGCCGCAGCTCATCGAGGATGGCGCCGCGGATGCGCAGGCTGGCGTAGCTGCCGAAGGACTGGTCCGGCACGCCGTAGCGGCGCAGCGCTTCGAGCAGGCCCATCAGGCCGATCTGCTCCATGTCGTCGCGGTCGATGGCGCCCGATACCTGCGAATTGAGCTGGCGTACGATGCGCTTGACCAGCGGCGCGTAAGCGACCAGGTGGCGCTGTTCCTCCTCCACGCTGAGCACGGCCGCGGCAGCGCCGGCGGCGGCATATTCGCCGGCGCCGTAGGCTTCCTGGTATTGCTCGGCATAAGCCACGGTATCTCCCATCAGTCGTACTGGCCTGCTGGCGTCGGCTTATTCAATGATCAGCTTGCCTACCATGACTTCACTGAACGGCTTTTCCATCTGCTCGCGTTCATAGCTGACAGTGAAAGCCTTGTTGATCTGCTCGGCGTACTGCTCCACCGTCATGGCTTGCGCCTTGTCCATCGAAAAGCTGGACAGGGTGCTGACGGCGATCGAGCGCATCAGCGGCAAATGGGATTTCGCCAGCTTTTCATTCTCTTCGGTGGTGGCGATCACCAGGTCGGCCGACAGATAATGCGTATCGGTTTCGCCGGGACCGTGGCGCAGCATCACGATGACCTTGTCGAGCGTGAGGAATTTGCGCGCCTTCTTGCCGGTCGCCGGCGGCGGCGCCGGCTTGGCGTCGGCAACCTCGCCGTGACCGGCCACCGGCTTGGCCAGGTACCACATGGCGCCGCCCGCGGCACCGGCGGCCAGCAGGGCCACCAGCACGAAGCCGCCGATCAGTTTTACTTTTGTATTCATCAGTTGTATTCCCGCTCATGCATGGCAAAGGTTGAGCCGTATCGTGTATCGGCAGGCGTGCCGTCGGACAGCGCGCGTCCCGGTTCGGCCTCGTCCTGCTGGCGTCCTGGCTGACGCTGGCCACGGCCATCGCCCTCGGCAAACGCCTGCGCGGCCGGGCTGCGCGGCGCGGCGCTGATAGTCACGGCCACCTCGGTGTACTGGCGCTGCGCCAGGTCGGTACGCATGGTTTCGCCGATGCCTTGCAACTGGCGCAACACTTCCGTGTTCGAGGCGGACAGGTTCACCTGCAGCGTGCCGGCCGTGTGGCGGATCGAAATGTCGATCCGGCCCAGCATCGGCGGATCGAGGCGGATCACCGCATGCTCGCTGTTGCGGCCGATCTGCGTCTGCAGGCGCTCGCCCAGCGCCTCGCGCAGCGGCTCCTGCCATTGCTGGGCAGGGCCGTTGAGCTTGATCGTGTCGGCGCCTGGCGTCGGCAGCGTACTGGCCGCAGCCGGCGCCGTCAGGCCCAGGCCTGCGGCAGGCGTCACTGCGGCTGTGGTGGAGGCAACGTTGCGTTCGGCGTCCAGGCTGCCGGCAACGGGGGCGGCAAACGATGGGCCGACCGTGCCTGCCTTTGCCGGCATGGCGGCAGTGTCGACCGGACCGGGATGCGGACGAAGCGCCGGCCGGACATCGACGGTGGTGTCGGCGGCAATGGTATTGCTGGCAGGGATATTGCTCACAGGCATGGATGGCAACACGGCAGCGGCTGGCGTGCCTGGCGCGGCGGCGGTGGCGGGTTCGAATGCCGCAGCAGTTCCATCGGACCTGGCCGACTGGACACGTGGCACAAGGCCTGGAACAGCCGGTGCCACGGCAGGGGGAGCGGGCAGGATGGCGCTTGCGGCCAGGTCGTCCGTGCCAGTGGCGGGCGCCGCTGGCACGCTGCCAGGCGCAAACGTTGCAATGGCAGCCGGCGTGATGGCCGGAATGAATGTTGCCGCAACAGCAGGCTGCACGGCAGCAACCGGCGCTGGCGCTTCCGCGGCGGCCGGCATGGCTTTGCCGCGCACGGCAGGCGCTGCGGTTTTTGTTTCGCCAGGCGGCACAGGCATGGCCGCCGCCAGTGGCTCGCCCAGCCGGGGCGCTGGCACCAGGGTGCCCAGTTGCGCATTGAATTGCATGGCGACCGGCCGCACCGCCAGCTGCGTGGTGGTGATCGCGGCCATGTCGCGCGGTGCGCCGGCAATCGCGGCGCGCGCGGTTTCCGGTGTCGCCGCCGCCGGGGCGGCGAGAGGCGTTGCCGTGCCGGGCGCCGTGGGCGCCGTGGGTGCCGTTGGCGCCGCTGCCACAGCTGGAGCAGCAGGAATTGATATCGCAACGGTGGCCGGCGTGGCGCTGACTGGCGTGATGGTGACAGGTGTGGCTGCAACCGGCACTGTGCCGGCTTCGGTCGCGATGACAGGGGCGGGTGCCGCCATGTCGTTGCCGCGGCTGCCGTCCATGTCGTGCCGCGGCGGTATCGCTGGTGGTGCCGCCGTCACCTGCGCAGACAGCCATGGCGCGGCCATGGACGGCAACGGGGTTGCTTGCGGCAACGCCGGCACGTCATCGGCTGGCGGTTGTTCGGGCTCGTCCGTCTTCGCGGGTGCCTCGGCGACCGGCCTGGCGGCATGCACGGCGTCGCCGAGGGCGTCCGCAAACAGCGGCATGGCAGGGGCGGGACGAATGCCGGCCAGCACAGGCGGTTGCGCTGTCACGGCCACACTTGCATCAATGGCGGCAGTGCCGCCAGTCGTGGGGGGGCTGCCGACAGTCACCGCTGCCATCGTGCCGAACAAATCGGCTGCGTTAAAACTCGCAGCCTTGAAATTGACTAAAGTATTCATGCTTGATTTCCATCTTGATACATGTCGCTTTCCAGCGCGTAGGCGACCCAGCCTTCCTGCTTGGAATGGATCTCGCCCAAGTGCAGGCCCAGCCTGTGCTTTTCATCGGAGCACAATTGAAACGCGCTTGCATGCGCCGCGCGCAGCGTGCGCAGCGCCACCTGCTCGTTCGCGCTCACGCCGCCCCGTTCGGACAGCAGCGCAAGCTGGCGCGCCAGGCGCTGGTCCAGCACATCGAGCGAGGCCCAATCCCGCTTGCCGGCAGCGGCCTGGATCTCGCGCGCGAACTGCAGCAGCAAGGCGCTGTTATCCATGCTTGGCCTGGACACCCAGCCAACCCTGCTTGATGGTGGTGAGCAAAGTCGTCACTTCGTCGATCAGCGCGGGGTCCAGGTTGATGCCGGCCAGGTAAAGGCGGCCAGTGCAATACTCATACAGACGGCCCAGGTTGGCGACCACCTCGCCACCTTGTTCGAAATCGAGCGAGCTCGACAGTCCGTTGATGATCTCCGTACATTTGTTCAGGCTGACAGCCTTTTGTTCGTAGCGTTTGCCGACGATATGTGCGCGCGCGCGCGCCAGTTCTTCCAGCAAGCCGTCGGTGAGCAGCAAGACCAGTTCGACTGGCGTGGCGCGCGAGGTTTGCGCATCCAGGTTGACGGCGTGGTAATCACTGTAGGCATCGTGGTTCATCATTTTCTTTCACTATAAAATGCTGAGACTGGCAACGGGCGCCAGCCTCTATTTTGTCTTGTCGTTGCCGAACAGGGCATCGAACATGTTGGTGGTTTGGGCCATTCGTTCCTGCAAGATTTGCAGTTCGGTAAATTGCGCCTTGTAGCGGTTGTACATGGTCGTGTAATCGGTTTCGAACTTGGCCTGCCGTTCTGTCAGCGTTTTTTGCAGCTTGGCCACCGAGGTTTCGCGCTGCGCCAGCTGGCCGTTGCTTGATGTCCATATTTCAACAAACTTGTCGAGCTTGCCGGCAATGCCGCTCGGGGCACTTGCCGAATTGTTGCCAATAGCCTTGTCGAGACCGGTCGGATTGGCTTTGACTGCCGCTGCCAGCTTGGTCGTGTCGAGGGCCAGGGTACCGTTGCGCTGCGCCGTGATGCCAAACGTGGCCAGCGCGCCGCTGGCTGTTTCGCGCAGGGTACGCACCAGCTGGTCGCGCAGGACGCGCACGCCGCTGTCGGTGGAAAACGCGCCGGCGGCCTTGCTGGAGGCCGGATCGCCGGGATCGGTCAGCCCATCGAGTACGGCTTTCAGTTTGTTGTAGGCGTCGACAAAGCTTTGCGCATTGGTGGCGGTGGCCGAGGTGTCGAGCGCCACCGTCAGCGTGATCGGCGCGTCGCCATCGGCCTGCGCTTTGGTAAATGTCATCTTCACGCCATCGATATTGCTGAAGGTGTTCGACGACTGCTTGACACGGTTGCTGGTGTCGCTCGGATCGGCAGGCTTGCCGCCAACCCAGATAATGGCGTCCTCGGCCTTGACCAGTTGCTTGGGCGTTGCGGCCAGCGAGTTTTTCAGATCGCCATCGGCCATCGCGCTCGCATCGATCGACAAGGCACCTTCTTCGCCACTGACATTCGACGTCAGCACCAGCTGGGCGATGCCGCCGATGGTGATCACGGACGCGGTGACGCGCGAATTGTTCTTCGGTTCGGCATTGATGGCGGCGGCGATTTCCTTGGCCGACAAGGTCGGGTCGATATCGGTATTGGCCTGGCTCAGGTCGACCGTGAAATCTGTATTATTCGCCAGCTTGATCTTCAGGGTGCCATCGCCGCTTGCAGGTACGGCACTACCGCCGATGCCGCCCAGCGAAATCTGGTTGCTGGTGGCCACTTTTTCCACGAACAGCGAATACGTGCCGGCCGCGGCTGACGCTGTGGCGGTGGCGCTGCCGACCGTGGTATTGCTGAAGGTGGCGCCCTGCGCGACCATGGTCTTGCTGCCAGTCAGCGACAACAGGCTAGACGTGAAGCTGGTCAAGGCCATCTTCATATTGGTCAGGCCAGCCGAGGTGGCTGTTGCGGCCTTGGTCTGCGCCGTGATGCGCGCTTGCAGGTCGGCCGTGTATTTGTCGGTCAGCGCCTGCGCCGATGCGGTCGGATCGTAGGTATTCGATGCGTTGGTGGAAATGGCCATGTCAGACTCCTAAAATTAGCATGCAGGATGTACACAATGACAAGGCGACCAAATATCGTCTTTTCCGAAATTATTTCTGCAAAACATTATTTTACCTGTCCACGGAACCAGAATTGGGTCGCCAGCTCATCCTGTCGTTTTGCATCCATCCGCTGTTGTTCCGTTGCAACGATGCGTTGTTTTTGCGTCAGTACCTGATCCAGCACTTCGCGCTTGGCCCAGGCCGTGTTCAGGGCGCGCTGCGATACCGCCATATTGGCCTCGTGCAGATGCAGGTCGGTGCGGTGCTGCTGCGCCATCTCCATCACCGACTGCTTGAAGTTGCCGCAGTTGACCGACAGCGCCAGGTGCAGGGCGCCGCTGGGGCCGCTGTCGGTGTACAGGCTGGTCAGGCGTTCGAGGTTCTTCTGGTAGCGCTCGCGCACGGCGGTTTGCGCCGCCATTTCGGTTTGCAGGCGCTCCACTTCGGTGCTGCGCAGGCCGACCAGGGTAGTCAGGTTGCGGATGGTATGCGAGTTGCTCATCAATGTGCCTAGGACATGATTTGTTCAAGTTGAGTAATGCAGGGTCCCATCGGCGCTTCTTCCTTGGTCCCCTGGCACAGGAACGCTTCGATCTGCGGATGCAGCTGCACCGCGCGGTCGGTGATCGGATCGGCGCCCGGCACATACGCGCCCAGCGGGATCAGGTCGCGCACGCGCGCATGGCGCGCCATCGCTGCCTTGAGGCCGCGCGCCGCCTGCATGTGGCCCGGTGCTATCACTTGCGCCATGCAGCGGCTGATGGAGGCGGCCACGTCGATGGCAGGGTAGTGGCCCCGTTCGGCCAGTTCGCGCGTCAGCACGATATGGCCGTCGAGAATCGCGCGCGCCGTGTCGACCACCGGATCCTGCTGGTCGTCGCCTTCGGCCAGCACGGTGTAGATGGCGCTCATGCTGCCATTTTCGTGGGCACCGTTGCCGGCGCTTTCCACCAGTTGCGGCAGATTCGAAAATACCGACGGCGGATAGCCGCGCGTGGCCGGCGGCTCGCCCAGGGCCAGCGCCACTTCGCGCAAGGCCATGGCATAGCGCGTGAGCGAATCGACCAGCAGCAGCACGTGCTGGCCCTGGTCGCGGAAATGCGCGGCGATCGAGTGGCACAGCTCGGTGGCCATGATGCGCATCAAGGGTGATTCGTCGGCCGGCGCGATCACCAGCACGGCCTTTTTCAAGCCTTCCGCGCCGAGCGACTTTTCGACGAACTCGCGCACCTCGCGGCCGCGCTCGCCGATCAGGCCGACCACCACCACGTCGGCCACGGTCTGGCGCGTGATCAGGCCCAGCAGCACGCTTTTCCCCACCCCGGAGCCGGCCATCAGGCCCACGCGCTGGCCCTTGCCCAGGGTCAGCATGCTGTTGATGGCGCGCACGCCGACGTCGAGCGGTTCGACCACCGGCTGCTTCTTCAGGGGATTGATCTTCGGCGGCGAGACGTCGAGGATATGCTCGCCGCCAAGGCGGCCCAGGTCGTCGATCGGCTCGCCCAAGCCGTTGATCATGCGGCCCAGCCAGGACGGCCCGATCTGCAGGCTGGCCTTGTCGGGCAGCGGCAGCACGCGCGCGCCGGTGGTGAGCCCGGCGGCCTTCTTGAACGGCATCAGGTAGGAGATTTTTTCGCGAAAGCCGACCACTTGCGCGTCCAGCCATTCACCGCTGACAGTTTCGATCTGGCAGCGCTGGCCCGTGTGCAGCTTGCAGCCGGCGCTTTCCAGCAGCAGGCCGGAAGCGCCCACCAGGCGGCCGGTGGGCGTGGCCACCGGGATATCGCCGATCTCGAAACTGCGCAGCGTGTCGGCGATCATGCAGGCGCGCCCTGGTCGGCGTGTTCGGCGGCCAGCGCCAGGTGGCTGCTGACCTGGTCCATGCAGGCGGCCAGGCGCTGATGGCAGCCGGCGTCGACTTCATTGTCGCCAGCCTTGATGCGGCATTCGCCGGCGTCAAGGCGCGCATCGGCGATCAGGTTCCAGCGCTTGGCGCGCTTCGGATCGAGTTCGCTGATGCGTTTCAATTCTTCGGGATTGAGGTAGACGTCGATTTCCTCGCGCGTCGGCGGCATCGAGGCCAGGGTCTCGTCGACCAGGGCCAGCAACTGCACCGGCTGCAGCGCCAGTTCGGCGCGGATCACCTGGCGCGCCACCTTGGCCACCAGGTCGACCACTTCCTTGCGCTGGGCCGCGCGGTAGTCGGCCCGTACTTTCTTCAGGTCGCGCAGGATCGCGTCGACCGGGCGCGCCAGCTTGTCGAGCGCCACCAGGGTTTCATTGCGGCCTTCTTCGCGGCCCTGGACCACGCCGTCGTTGCGGCCCGAGTCGTAGCCATCCTGCTGGCCGCGCACCAGGCCCACTTCATAGCCGTCGCGCTGGCCTTGCTCGAAGCCTTCCGAGACGGACGCCTGCCACTGGCCGTCGGTATCTTCGGAGCTCGAACGCTGGCCGGCGGCGATGAATTGCGACAGCGGCGGAAACCGGTAGGTGCGGAAAGGCTTCATTCGATCACCGCCTCGGCAAACAGTTGAACTTCGATTTCGCCGGCGTCGGCCAGTCCCTTGACGGTGGCCATGATTTCCTGGCGCGTCTGTTCGATGCGCGACATCGGCACCGGGCCGGAGCGGCGCATCATGTCCTCGAAGCTTTGCGCCTGGCGGCGCGGCATGGTTTTCAGCACCGCGTCGCGGATAGCCGGCTCGGCGCCCTTGAGGGCGATGGCCCACTGTTCCATCGGCACGTCTTCCAGGATGCGCGTGAGCGTGACATCGCTTTGCGTGGCCAGGATCAGGAAGTCGTACATGCTCAGTTCGATTTCCGAGACCACTTCCGGATCGTGCGCGCGCAGCAATTCGACCAGCGCGGCGCGGTTGCCCGGCATGCGGTTGAGGATTTCAGCGGTCTGGCGGATGCCTTCCACGCTGGTGCTCTGCGTATCGAGCGTGCCCAGGCAGCGGCCCACCAGTTCGTCCAGTTCGACCAGCAGGTCGCGGTCGATCTCGTCCAGGCGCGCCAGGTTCAGCAGCACCAGGTCGCGCCCTTCCATCGGCAGGGCGTCGAGGATCTGGCCGGCCAGCGCCGGCGGCAAAAAGGCCAGGAACACGGCCTGCATCTGCACGTGTTCGTTGACGATGTATTCGGCCAGCCACTTCGGCGAGGCCCACTGCAGGCGCGCCATTTTCGGCCGGATCGCGTCGCCGTAGATATTGTTCAGCACGCTATTCGCGATATCGCTGCCCAGCGCCAGGTCGAGCGAACGCTTGAGGTAGCTGCGCGAGGCGCCATGCACGCCGCTTTGCTGGCGGTAGTCGTCGAAAAAGGTCTGCATGGCGGTCTTCACGGCTTCGACCTTGATGCCGCTCATGCGCGACATCACCTGCGTCACCTCCAGCAGCTCTTCGCGCGACAGGCAGCGCAGCACGGCCGCCGCCTGTTCTTCGCCTATGCTCAGCAGCACGATGGCCGCCTGCTCGACCGGCGTCAGGCGGGTGTTTTCATCGTCCTGTTCGTCAGGGAAATTATTGTTGTTGAGTTCGGCCATTTTTCTGCATCCATTGTTTGACGACTTCGGCGACACGTTCCGGTTCTTTTTCCGCCAGCACTTTCAAGTGGTCGACCATCACGTCGACGGCCGAACCGGGCGGTGGCAGGTTGTAGTTTTCCAGCAGCGGCACCACCGGCATGTTGCCGCCGGCAGCCGCCGCGCCTTCGAGTGCCGGCGCGCCGGGTGCGGCGCCCAGCGCCGGCACGGCCGCTGCGCTGCCCGCCGTGCCGGTAGCGGCGGCGGTCAGGCCGTTGCCGGGCAGCGCCAGGGCGGGATCGAGCTGCTTCAGTTCCGGTGGCGCCAGGCGGCTGGTAAGCAGGCGCAGCAGCGGCCGCAGGACCAGGAAATAACCGAGCACGGCGCCCAGTGCGTACAGCAGCCAGCTGCTGAAGTCGACCACAGTATCGCGTTCTTCCCACCATTGCGCCACTGGCTGTTTGGCAGGGAAGGGCAGGGTGGTCAGGCTCAGGCTGTCGCCGCGCTGGGCATTGATGCCCAGGCCGCTGCGCAGCATTTTTTCGATATTCGCCAGTTCGGCCGGCGTCCAGCCGGCCTTGGCGTCGGGCGCGGCGGCGCTGTTGAGTACGACGGCCACGCTGAGTTTTTCCAGTCGGCCACGGCTGCGCTTGATCTGCGTGATGCTGCGGTCATAGGCGTACTGGCGGGTGGTCGCATTCTTGCGGGCGGTGCCGTCGTCGGCCGGTTTCGGTGCGCCGCCATCGGCGCCCGCTTCACCGGCCGGGGCCGGCACTGCGGCGGCCGGCGGCCGGTTCGACAGGCTGCCCGGAATGCCGGCCACGGTGCGGTTGCGCTCCTGCTCCTCGCGCATCGCCTCGCTGGTCACTTTCGGCGCTTCGCCGTATTTTTCCAGGGTTTCCTCGACCCGGTCATTGTCGACCGCGGCCGTCACGCTGAGCTTGAAATTGTCTTCGCCGAGGACCGGGCCGAGCAGGCCGGTGATATTGCGGCGGATTTCATCCTGGTAGCGCTTGGCGCCTTCGTTGCCGGCGGCCGAGGCGTCGAAGCCGTCGGCCAGGTCGATATGCGAGGACAGCAGGTTGCCGCCCTGGTCGACCAGGCTGACGCGGGTCGGCGCCAGGCTGGCCACGCTGCCGGCCACCATGTTGATCACGGCGGCGATCTGTTCCGGCGCCAGGGTGCGGCCCGGTTTCACCGCCACCACGATCGAGGCCGACGACTTGTCGCCATCGCTGGCGACGAACGAGGTCGACTTGGCGATCGACAGGTGCACGCGCGCCGAGGCGATCGCATCCATGGTCATGATGCTTTGCGCCAGCTCGCCTTCCAGGCCGCGCCGGAAGCGCACGTCCTGCACGAATTGCGACACGCCCAGCGGGTCGTTCTTGTCCATCAGCTCCAGGCCGGCCGGCAGTTGCGCCGTCACGCCTTTCGAGGCCAGCAGCATGCGCACCTTGCCCAGCATGGCGTCGGGCACCAGCACCTGGCCGCTATCCGGATGCAGGCGGTACGGAATGTGTTCGGCGTCCAGGGTCGCCATCATGTCGGTGACCGCCACTTTTTCGCGCGCGCCGAACACCGGCTTGTAGTTGGCCTGGTCGCGCCAGAAATACATCATCACCATGGCGGTAATGCCGATGGCCAGGACAACGATGGGAACCAGGTTTTTCAGCAGGGCGGGTGGAACGGCGGGCTGGGCGCCAAGGCGCCAGCGCGCAAATGCGGACTTCATGGGGGTAATCACGTGGAATGACTTTCGCTTGGAGGCTGGGCGTGGGGGTAAGCGTATTACAGAGGCAGTTTGATCAATTCATCGACGGCGCCCATGACCTTGTTGCGTACCTGCATCAACATGGAAAAGGACAGGCTCGCTTCCTGGCTGGCCAGCATGGCGCCGACCAGGTCGTCGCTCTTGCCGCTGTCGACATCGCTGACCTTTTGCGCGGCCATGCGTTCATCGGTGTTGATCTTGCTGAAGGCATCCTGCATGCTTTGCGCAAAGGAAAAGCCTGACGGTTCCTGCGCGCCAAAGTTGGCGGCCGGCGCGATGCTGGCTCCCAGCGCGCGCGCATCGTTGCCCAGTGCTGCCAGGTCGGCCTTGATCAGACCTGCGAGTTCATTGCTCATCTTGCCCTCTACTTTCAAAATGCGGTGCGGTATCAATCAGAATTACTGGTGTTGCCATGTCGCCTGGCCCGGTGTTATCGGACCCATCAGTTTTATCAGTTGCCACGCCACGCACTGCGAGAACGATTTTCAAGCAAACTCACACTGTCGTATGCAATATGTCTGCAGGCCATGACAATAATAGTCAGCCGATAAAAACGGCATTTGACGGCAATATCAAACAAAATCAAATTGTCATCAAAGCGGAAATCGGCGAGGTGGAATGGCGTGCTGCAAAGCGATATTTTATGGTCGCAAGCTTACCTCGCGGCAACTATAAAGTAAAGGACGGATTGCCCTCGCCAATATTGACTCATGGCAATATGTATCGATTTACTGTATTGTTCAGCACCGTGGAGAACTAAGATAATCCGAAAGGCGCAATCGTTTGCTCGTGCATTGCGTTGCAGCATAGCGAGCGCTTGCCTTTTCTGTTCCGATTCCGCCGGTAATGGCGAGTGACGCTGTATATCCGCTGTATGCAAGACCGGACGATCCCGTATAATTTGTTCTGCCATCGCAATACCGACATGACCCACATGATAACTACCAAGACAGATCAAACTTTGCGCCATCAAGTCCTCGATTCCTGTCTGCTTGGGCGTCCTGTCCACTTGTTGCACGTCTTCGGCGCCCAGTTGCGTGACGACCTGGCAAGCGGACTGCGCCTGCCGATGAGCCGCCGCTACTGGGGTAATTTCCAGATCGACGACGTCAGCCTGTCGCGCGTGGACAACGAAGACAACAGCAACCGCTGGCTCGCCTTTGCCTCGCCGGCCGGCCAGGCCGGCTTTTCGCTGGACCGCCAGATCCTATTGCACGTACTGAATTATCGCTACGGCCGCGCCGGCACGAAGAGCGTGGCGGCCGATCCGGCCACCGTGCGCGTGACGGCCACCGAAGAGCGCCTGGCTGTGGTGCTGGGACAACAATTGATCGCCAGCCTGTTTGCGCGCATCCACAATAATCTGCAGGCGGTCGGCAAGGCGAGCAGCATCGATCCGGCGGCAGTGCTGGCGGTGCAGCCCGGCGTGCGCCCCGCGCGCGGCAGCTGGATCGTCACCATTTCGCTCAGCGATGCCGAAGCCGGCCTGGCCGGACAAATCTGGTTTTCTCTCGACAAGCCATTGATGGCCGACGTGTTGCGTGGCCTGCTGCCCGAACGCGCGCAGGCGAAAAAGGCGCTGCGCAGCGTGCGCCCGCTCGCTTCGCGCTTGCAGGTGACGCTGGAAGGGCGCCTGGTCAGCAAGCAGGTGCAACTGGGCGCCTTGTTCGACCTGCGGGTGGGCGACGTGATTCCCGTCAGCCTCAGCCGCACCGATGTGATGCTCGACGATTCACGGCTGTTTACGGCCGCCGTTTCCGAACACAAGGGCAAGCTCTGTCTAACCTCATTTGAAGATGTTGAATAATATGAATATTACCGATACCAACCAGAGCGAAACCTTGCTGGAAGACCTGGGCGATGACATGATCATCGACCAGGGCGATGTGAACGGCGTGAGCGACGTGACCAGCACGCGCGCGCGGCGCGACATTCCGCAGATGATGCGCAAGATTCCCGTCACCCTGACCCTGGAAGTGGGCTCGGCCCGCATCTCGCTCGAAGAGCTGATGGCGATCGGCCCGGACAGTGTGATCGAACTCGACATGCTGGCCGGCGAACCGCTGGTGATCAAGGTCAACGGCACGCCGATCGGCCGTGCCGAGGTGGTGGTGGCCGGTGAAAACTACGGCCTGAAGGTAATCGATCTCGATGGCCTCAATCTCGACCTGATGACAGCATGAAGCTGGCGGTAACCGGCTGGCGCCGCCACCGCGGCGCGCTGGCCGCGGCGGCCGCCGTGCCCTTGCTGATGCTGGCGTGCGCCAGCGCCGGCGCACAGGATCTGCTGGCCGGCGTGGTGCCTGGCGCAAAGACCGACCTGTCGGTCAAGATGCAGATCCTGGTCATCATGACCTTGCTGGGCCTGTTGCCCTTGATGGTCATGATGATGACCAGTTTCACCCGTTTCGTGATCGTGCTGTCCCTGCTGCGCCAGGCCCTGGGCCTGCAGCAGGGCTTGCCCAACCGTATCGTCACCGGCATCGCCCTGATCTTGACCCTGCTGGTGATGCGCCCGATCGGCGAACAGGTGTGGAAAGAGGCGTTCGTGCCGTACGACCGCGACCAGATCGGCCTGCAGCAGGCCCTGAAAACGGCCGAAGTGCCGATCACCCGCTTCATGCTGGCGCAGACGAGCAAGGCGGCGCTGGCGCAGATCGCCCACCTGGCCGGCGAGCCGTCGACCATGCGCCCGCAGGATCACAGTTTTACCGTCAAGCTGGCCGCCTTCGTGCTGTCGGAATTGAAGACCGCCTTCCAGATCGGCTGCATGCTGTTCATTCCCTTCCTGATCATCGATCTGGTGGTGGCCTCGGTGCTGATGGCGATGGGCATGATGATGCTCTCGCCGCTGGTCATCTCGTTGCCGTTCAAGCTGCTGCTGTTCGTGCTGGTCGATGGCTGGACCCTGACTGTCAACACGCTGGTCACCAGCATACAGGCCTATTAAATGCTGACGCCGGAAGTTGCCGTTGACCTGGTCATCGAAGCGCTGCACATTGTCATGCTGCTGGTCGTGGTGCTGGTCGTCCCCGGTTTGCTGATGGGGCTGGTCGTGGCCTTGGTGCAGGCCGCCACGCAGATCAATGAGCAGACGCTGAGCTTTTTGCCCAGGCTGCTGGTCACCCTGCTGGCGCTGATCCTGGCCGGGCGCTGGATGTCGGGCTATCTGATGGATTATTGCGTGTCGATTTTTCAGCGCGCCGCCACCCTGGTCGGCTAGCGGGCGGGCGCATGAACGAGATTTTCAACCAGGTGCTGCCGTTCCTGCTGGCTGTATGGTGGCCGTTCTGCCGCATCCTGGCCATGCTCAGCGCCTCGCCCGTGATCGGCGACGTCACCGTGCCGGTCACCGTGCGCATCCTGTTGTCGCTGATCCTGGCGATCCTGATGCTGCCGGTGATGCAGGCCTCGGGCGCGTCGCGTGAACTCTTGAGCATCGATCCGTTTTCGCTGTACGCCATCGTCGCCACCCTGGAGCAGGCCGTGATCGGCTTTATCCTGGGCCTGGCGTTTCACTTCGCCATGTCGGTGATGTCGGTGCTGGGTTTCCTGGTGTCGAGCCAGGTGGGTTTTTCGATGGCCGTCATGAACGACCCGCTCAACGGCACCTCGTCGGACGTGATTTCGGGGCTGCTCACCATCATGTGCATGATCGTGTTTTTCGCCATCGACGGCCACCTGGTGCTGACCGGCGTGATCGGCGCCAGCTTCAAGGCCTGGCCGGTGGGGCAGGGCTATGGACCGATGCTGCTGCAGACGGTGGCCTACAACGTCTCGTGGATCTTTGCCGCCGCCATGCTGCTGGCCCTGCCGATCGTGTTTTCCACCATGGTGGTACAACTGGGTTTCGGTTTCCTGAACCGCGTGGCGCCGTCGCTGAACCTGTTTTCGCTGGGCTTTTCCATGATTACCGTGTTTGGCCTGCTGATGCTGGCGCAGATCGTGAAATTCATTCCCGAGCACTATATCGCCATGACCAACCGCGTGCTCGACATGATTCAACAACAGATGCGGGTGGCCCATGGCGGATAGCAGCACCGGCGACAAGACCGAAAAGGCGTCACAGCAGAAGCTGAAGAAGTCGCGCCAGGAAGGGCAGGTGGTGCGCTCGCGCGATCTGTCGACGGCGCTCGGCATCCTGATCAGCATGAAGCTGTTCGTGTACCTGCTGCCGGGCTACCTGGAAAGCTTTCGCGAGCTGTTCGCGATGTCCTTCATGCCGCTCGACAGTACGGGCGCGCTCGACAATGCCATGTCGACCGCGTTCACCACCTCGGTCGGCCTGTTGATCAAGATGATCCTGCCGCTGTTCTGCGTGCCGTTTTTTGTCGTGCTGGGCTCCCTGGTCCCGGGCGGCTGGGTGATCAGCACCAAGAACTGGATGCCGAAAATGGAGCGCCTGAGTCCGGCGAAAAACCTGGGACGGCTGGTGAGCCCCAAGCATGGCTTCGAGTTCGGCATCTCGATCGCCAAGGCCGTGGTGCTGGGCATGGTGCTGGTGCATGTCAGCCGCTCCAGCCTGGCGCAATACGTGGACCTGCAGCACCGGCCATTGCAGCAGGCCATGCTCGACGGCTCGGCGCTGATGCTCGACGGCCTGATGGCGCTCATTTCCGTGTTTATCCTGTTCGCCATCATCGACGTGCCGGCGCAGGCGTTCTTCTTTGCCAAGAATCAGCGCATGAGCAAGCAGGATGTGAAGGAAGAGCACAAGAGCAGCGAAGGGCGGCCCGAAGTGCGTCAGCGCATCCGCCAGTTGCAGCAGCAGCTGGGCCGGCGCAGCGTGCGCAAGACGGTGCCCGACGCCGACGTGGTGATCGTCAATCCGGAGCATTATGCGGTGGCCCTCAAGTACGACCAGGACCGTGCCGAGGCGCCGTTCGTGGTGGCCAAGGGCGTCGATGAAATGGCGCTGTATATCCGGCAAGTGGCAAAAGAGCACAATATTGAAACACTCGAGCTGCCGCCGCTGGCGCGCGCCATCTATAACACCAGCCAGGTGCAGCAGCAGATTCCCGTGCAGCTGTACCAGGCCGTATCGCAGGTGCTGAACTACATCCTGCAACTGAAAGCATTCCGGTCGGGGCAGCGCGCTGCCCAGCCCCTGTTACCCACCGAGATGGCAGTGCCATCGAATCTGAGCGAGGTTGTACCGTCATGAATTTCCTGAACCGACTGGTTGCCGAGATGCGCCGCCACAAGTTCGCCACACCGATGTTCCTGTTGGTGATCCTGGCAATGATCATCTTGCCGCTGCCGCCGGTGCTGCTCGATATCCTGTTCACCTTCAATATCGTGCTGGCCCTGATCGTCATCCTGGTCAGCGTCTCGGCCAAGCGGCCGCTCGATTTCTCGGTCTTCCCGACGGTGATCCTGGCCACCACCATGCTGAGGCTGACCCTGAACGTGGCCTCGACGCGGGTGGTGCTGCTGCATGGCCATACGGGCGCGGACGCGGCCGGTAAAGTGATCGAAGCGTTCGGTAACGTGGTGATCGGCGGCAACTTCGTGGTCGGTATCGTGGTCTTCGTGATTTTGATGATCATCAACTTCGCGGTGGTGACCAAGGGCGCGGAGCGGATTTCCGAAGTGTCGGCGCGCTTTACGCTGGACGCCTTGCCGGGCAAGCAGATGGCGATCGACGCCGACCTGAACGCCGGCCTGATCAACCAGGAAAAAGCCCAGATCCGCCGCAAGGACGTGGCCGCCGAAGCGGACTTCTATGGCGCCATGGACGGCGCCTCGAAATTCGTGCGCGGCGACGCCGTCGCCAGTATCTTGATTCTGATCATCAACATGGTCGGCGGCGTGGCGATCGGCTCGCTGATGCACGACCTGTCGTTCGGCGACGCTTTCCGCCAGTACGCCTTGCTGACCATCGGCGATGGCCTGGTGGCGCAGATCCCGGCGCTGCTGCTGTCGGCCGCGGCCGCCATTCTGGTCACCCGCATCAGTGATTCGGGCGACTTCGAGCAGCAGGTGGCGGGCCAGGTGCTGACCTCGCCAACGGTACTGTTCAGCGCGTCGGGCATGATGGTGGCGCTGGCCCTGATCCCGGGCATGCCGTGGTTCATGTTCATGACGTTTGCGGCGGTGCTGGCGTTTGTTGCCTGGCGCCTCACGCAGCAGCGCATCAAGGCACCCGATAACTCCGGCATGGCGGCCATCGAAGCGGCCTTGCTCGGCGACAAGCCAGCCGAGCTGGAATGGCAACAGTTGCCGGCCGTACAGCCGCTGATGGTGATGCTCGGCTACAAGCTGGTGGGCATGGTCGACAAGACCCAGGGCGAGCCACTGAACAAGCGCGTCAAGGGCGTGCGCCAGAGCCTGTCCGAAGCGATGGGATTGTTGTTGCCGCCGATCGGCGTGCGCGACGACCTGGCCCTCAAACCCTCGCAATACACCATCATGCTGTCGGGCACGGTGGTGGCACAGGCCGAGGTGCAGGCCGACCGCCTGATGGCGATTCCGTCGCCGAACGTGTACGGCCAGCTCGATGGCATTCCCGGCATCGAGCCGGCCTACGGCATGCCCGTCACCTGGATCGAGCCAGGCGCGAAGTCGCATGCGCTGGGCATGGGCTACCAGGTGATCGAGGCGCCCAGCGTGATCGCCACCCATTTGTCGAAAATGATCCGCGAATACCTGCCGGAACTGTTCCGCCACGAAGATGTGTCGCACATGATGGAACGGCTGACGGCGCTGTCGCCGAAGCTGGCCGACGCGCTGGGCAAGGCGCTGACGCACACCCAGCTGCTGCGGGTATTTCGCGTGCTGCTGGCCGAGAATGTGTCCTTGAAGGATATTGTGCCGATCGCCACCACCTTGCTCGACAGTTCGGAGACGACCAAGGATCCGATCCTGCTGGCGGCCGAAGTGCGCTGCGCGCTGCGGCGCCAGATCGTCGGCGGCCTGTTCGGCCAGAAGATGGAAATGCAGGCGTTCAACCTGGGCGGCGAGCTGGAAAACATGCTGCTGGGTTCCTTGAACCAGGCGCGCCAGTCCGGCAAGGTGACACTGGACAACTACCCGATCGACCCGCATCTGCTGTCGCAGCTGCAGGTGAACATGCCGGTCGCGCGCGAACAGATGAAGCAGCAGGCCACGCCGCCGCTGCTGCTGGTGCTGCCGCAGATCCGTCCGCTGCTGGCGCGCTATGCGCGCCTGTTCGCGCCGGGCCTGCACGTGCTGTCGTATAACGAGATCCCGGAAAACCGCGAAGTGAGCATCATCGGCACCGTAGGATAAGTCAATCCTGCTCGTCGATGGGCGTGAGTAGTGCCGGTTCCGGCGCATCGGCCGGCAGCACGATTTCTTCCAGCGTGGCGTCGCCCCAGTAGTCCTTCGGCGCCGCCACTTCCTTTGACATGATCACCGGCTCTTCTGGCACCGCCGGCGCAGCTTCCGGCCCGGCCGGATCCTGCGCCACTTCCGCTGGCGGGCGCGTCAGCAGCAACGCCACCCCGGCCATCGCCTGGAACAGCGGCTGCGACAGCGCCGCAGCGGCCGCCTGCATCGGATAGCCGGCGTGCGCCGGCTGCGCATGCAGCACGCGGTTCAAGCGGCAGCGCAGCAGCCGCAGGCCGGCCTGGCGCACGCAATCGGCGATCTCGGCCAGCATGCGGCGCAAGTGCGCCAGGACCAGTTCGTCATCGGACGCCAGTTCCAGCAGCACGCCATCGTTGGCCGGCTCCATCTGGATCACCACCCGCCCCACGCCATCGATCAGCAGTTCGACCCGCAGCGCCACCTTGCCGTTGCGCTTGCGCGGCGCGGCATCTTCCTCGCCGCCAGGCAGCACGCGCAGCAGCAGGCGCTGCCCGCTCCAGCCGTAGACGACAAAGCGCCACGCTTCCGTGTCAAGCGGCAGGGACGGGCGCAGCACCGGCTGCTGTTCGGCCATGAACAGGTTGCCGGGCAGGTGCTGGCCGCGCGCGTGTTCCTGCAGCGCGGCATATTGCTCGCCATAGGTTTTCACCATCACGCGCCAGGAGGCGGCCAGCTGCGCCGCGTCGGGCGGCTGCCACACCAGCTGGCGCGTAAAGAATAATTGATTGACCTGCATCGCGCTGCTGTCGCGCGCGGTGGCGCCCAGGCCCGGGTCGCCCGCGCTCGGCTTGACCAGCGCCGCCAGCGCGTCTTGCGCCTGGCCCAGCTGCGCCGGCAGGGTGCCGGCGTCGGGCGCCGGCGCCATGAAGGGGCCGACAGGCACCAGCGGCATCACCACCCCGGGCGTCAGCGGCGTGGCCGGGCTGACGTCGAGGCGCTGCGTAATCAGGGGCAGGGCATTGCCTGCGGAGATGCGGTCTATCGCCATTGCTGTTCCTCCCGCCTGGGATGAAAAAAAAGCCAACTGCTTGCGCAGTTGGCTCTGGTCTGCCTGACCTGAGCCAGGTCAGGAGAATAATACTATTATTGCAGCAGGGACATGACCATCGACGACATGCTGTTGCTTTGTTTCAGCATGGCGGTACCAGCTTGCAGCAGCATTTGCGACGCGGTCATGTTCGAGCTTTCGGTCGCGAAGTCGGTATCCATGATACGGCCGGCTGCACCTTGCGTGTTGGTGCTGACGTTGGCCAGGTTGGTGGCTACGTGGTCCAGACGGTTACCCGCCGCGCCCAGTGCCGAACGTGCCGTGCCGACCGAATCGATTGCTGTTTGCAGTTTGTCGATGGCTGCCGATGCGCCGCCAGCGGCGGTCAGTTCGGTGCCAACGGTGCTGGCTGCCGCGCCGAAGGTGTTGAAGTTGGCGGTGGATCCCTTGATCGCGACCTGCATCGCACCCAGTTGCGACGACAGGTCAAAGCTCATCGTTTCGGTGGTCGACGCGCCGATCTGGAACTGCAGGTTGGCGGCAAACTTGCCGTCGCCCGTACCTGGAGCTGCTGCAGCGCTTTTCTCTGCTAATGCGTGATACGCAGTCGAGGCAGCTGATTTGGCGACTGCCACAGCGTTGGCTTTGTTGGCATCAGCACTGCTTTTTGCCGCAGTTGTCAACGCAGTCGCGAGCGCGTCTGTTGGCCCGGCATCGTAATTGCTTTGTGCTGTGGCCAAGGCGGAGGTTGCGGTATTTGCCTTGTTCAAAGTGCCGGTGCCGGTGCTGCTACCTACAGCGGTTGCATCTACGGATTTTGCCAACAAGGCAGCCGAGACATCGCTTGCGTTAGCCTGTTTCGACATCAGCTTGGCGCCAGCAAACGAAGTGTTGCCCAGAACATTGCTGAGTTCATTCGTCAGCGTATCGAATTCAGCTTGCATTGCGGCACGGTCATCGGCTGTCGACGAACCGTCGGCAGCTTGCGTAGCCAGATCTTTCATGCGGACCAGGATGTTGACGCTTTCGCCCAGCGCGCCGTCAGCGGTCTGGATCATCGAGGTAGCGTTTTGTGTGTTGCGCATGGCCATGGCCATACCGCTGGTCTGGGCTTTCAGGCGGGTTGCAATTTGCAGGCCTGCAGCGTCGTCCATTGCCGAATTGATGCGGTAGCCGGTAGAGAGGCGCGTCATCGAGGTCGACAGCGATTGTTGGGTTTTCGAGATCGACGATTGGGCGGACAGGGCCGCTGCATTGGTGTGAAGGCTCAGCATGAAGGTGCTCCAGTTAGGTGGTTACGGTGCGGAGCAGCAGTTTTTTGCGCTCTCACAAGTACAAGACGACCGTTCTTTCTGGAAAATTAAATTCTTTTGAGAAATTTTTGAAATTTTCTTCATTTGCTTGCATGAGTTATCGAATACCTATCGCCGGTGCCACTTATTATTCCGAGTTCCCAAGCCGAAGACGCGGGGCCTATCCACTCAGACGGAGATGGTTGCATGCGCCTCGGTAAGCAGATTGGCCTGCCGCTCACTGGCCGCCGCTTCTTCAATCCGGCCGAGCGCCCGCAATACATGTGCAAGGTCGCGATGCAATTGCACATCGTCTGGAACGAGGGCGAGCGCGGCATCGTAGCTGGTGGCGGCTTCCTGAAAATTGCCGAGAGCGGCCAGCACGTTGCCAAGATTGGCATGCGCCAGCGCGTTCATCGGATCGATCAGCGCCGCATGTCGCAGGCTCTCAGTGGCTGCGGCGGCATCGCCCATGGCGTGCTGGGCGCTGCCCAGGTTGCTGTAAGCCTGGGCAAGGGCGGGGTCAAGTTCAATCGCGCGCAAATAGCAATCGATGGCGCGCGTATAGTCCTGCTTGCCTTGCCAGGCATTGCCCAAGTTTTCGTGCGCCTGCGCATCGTCTGGCGCCAGTTGCACGGCGTATTGCAAGGCCGGCAGCGCATCCTTGCCCTGTACCTGCAAAGCGCTGCCCAGGACGCTCCAGGCAAAAGCGGACCTGGGATAACGCACCGCCAGCGTTTGCGCGGCGTGTTCCATTTCCACATGGTGGCCGGCCTCGTACAAATCGACAATGTGGTCCGCTTCCGCCTGCGTGGGGGCGGGGACATCGCCGGCCGCCTCGGAGCGGGCCCGCAGCAATATGGCTTGCAATGGCGTGGCAGGCAGGCCCCGATCGATCGCGTTTGCAAGAATCTCGATGGCCGCTTGCCCTCGCCCTGTCTGCAACAATGTCTGCGCGTAAGAAAGGATAAACTGGACTTCATCAGGGGCGGCCTGCATTGCCGCATGCAAGTGTGGCAGTGCCCTGTCATGATAGCCAATTTGCCCGGCCAGCAAACCCATATTATGATTGGCGATCGCATGGTCTGGCTGGCGATGAATGATGGCCAGATACAGTGTTTCCGCTTCGACCAGTCGGCCGGCCTGATGATGTTCAATCGCCAGAATGATGGCGGCATCGGCATTGACAGTGTGCAGCGCCTTGCTGCTTGTTGCGCGCTGGCTCAACGAGCTTTGCGTCGCATCCGCATTCAGCGTGACTGGCGCCAGCCGCGCACACCAGCGGCGCCAGATGGTGCGCAGTGCGCTGTCGAGCCCTGCGGCAATCAAGGCAGGCTGGCCCATTGCCGACTCGGCAAAGCGCGCACGTAGTTTGCCACGTAAATTAATCACTTGGCTGATATCGGCGGAGAGCGCCACGCCTTTGCGCACAAAATCAGTCTCATCATGCGCAATGTATTCATGCAGGTCCATGTGCCCGGCAATCGCCGCTCCTCCCCTGCTGAGCAGGGTCGAGCCAGTCATTGTCAAGGTCGGCACCCCCATCCACAGAGCATTATAAGTGGTGGTGCCACCTGGATAGGGTGCTGTGTCCAGGCAGACGTCGACCAGGCGGTGCATGTCCATGTAGGCACGTGCGCCGGTTCGCTGATGAAAGCTCAGCCGCTCCGGCACGATGCCTTCGTTGGTAAACCAGTCGCGGATCATCGTGATGGTCTTTTCATCCGGCATGGCGGCCATCACCATCTTGGCATCCGGCAATGCACGTAGCAGGGCTGCCCAGCGTGCCAATAAGCCGGGGTTCAACTTGTTGGACCGGTTGAAACTGCCGAAGGTGATGTAGCCGTTCACGCTGGCCGGTGCCGGCGCTACCGGCGGCACATCTTGCGCCGGCAGGTAAGCGATACATGCGGGGAGGTTCAGCAATTTTTCAGTAAATTGATCATCCAGCAATCCAGGTGGCGACCAAAAAACGTCACTCACATAGTAGTCCATGGCCTGCAGCCCAGTGGTCATAGGGTAACCTATCCAAGAAAGCTGCAGCGGCGCGGGCTTGCGCGCAAAAACAGGCAGACGGTTGTGGGCAGAGTGGCCGGACAGGTCGATCAGGATGTCGATACCGTCCTCTGTTATGCGTTGCGAAAACTGGTCATCGGACAATTGCTGTATATCTTGCCAATTATTGATCAATTTGCGCAGGTGCGCCGTGATGTGATCATTCACCCGGTTGTTGCAATAGATGTATAGTTCAAGGCCAGTTGCATCGACTAGGTTTTCCAGCACGGGCGTAATGAAGTTGGCCATCGCATGGTTAAACAAGTCGGCCGAGACAAATGCAACGCGCAGCACCCGTTCAGGATTGCGCTTGTTGGGATGTTTTGGGCGCTTGGCAAGCCACGGCACTTCAAATTGATTCCCGTAGCGTTGATGCTCCTTGAATAATTCCGTGGCGCCGATGCCTGCACTATGCGACAAGAGAAACAGCAGATTGCTGTGCATGACGCTCCACTTTGGATTAATCTTGATGGCGTGGCGACACACCTCAATCGCATCAGCGGTACGCCCCAACTCGATTAAGCTTGCAAGGAAGTTGCTATGGGCCAAGTCTAGTTTTGGATCAATTTTGATGCTGCTAGCGAACCATGGTAAGCACTCCTCCGGCCGCCCCATATTTAACAAGCAAGTACCGAGGTTGCAATGGGCAAAGGCAAAGTCCGGCGCTATTTCCAGCGCCCATCGATATTGCTCTATGGCCGCTTCAAAATGCTCTTGTGTTTGCAATATCGAACCAATATTGTTGTAGACGACGTGGTCGCCAGGTACAAGATGCAGCAACTCGCGATAGGCCGCAAGCGCTTCATCGAGCCTGCCTGCCGCTTGTAGCAGCATACCCAACTCATTGTGCGCCGTGGCGTTTTGCGGTTCGAGACGCAATACAGCATGATAGGCTGCGATTGCTTCCTCGTCGCGTTGGCAAATTTTCATCAATATTGCTAACTGCGATAATGCCGCCGTCGATAATGGAGCCAGTTCGATGGCGCTTCGATACGCTAACTCGGCTTCTTCCATCTTTCCCAACGCTAGCAATGCATTGCCAATATTGACTTGGATAGCGGCATTTTGCGGAAGCGCTGACTGAGTCGCTTGGCAACTTGCCAGCGCCGCTGTAATTGCTTCCTGCGTCTTGCGCTTCGTGATCGCGGGCTTTGAATGAGGGCTTGCTATTAAATGTGAGGCGACGTTCGAGCGCATAATGATAGTAACGAATGAGAAGGTGAGCGGTATGCCAAAGTAGATCTGCTAGATTGCAACTTGATAATGCCAGCATGCTTCTCAAGTATGACTGCTGTCCGCAGTGGGCGGGGGCGTTGAAGATTCGCACAGCAGAAAAATACTTGAGCATAAATCCGGATATTGTTGCCCTAGTTGGTAGCAACCGTCGAGGTATGCGGATGAGATGATGTCAGTCTGCAATAGCCTGTCCCACTGAAAATTGGCCAGCGCCTTGAAAAATATGCCGGAGCGATAGGTGACTTTCAGACTCGCACGTACAGCCTCACGTTCCAGCGTATCAAGGGAGTAGGTGTTGCGATGGCCATGCGCCGCTTCTGCTGGAGTTACCGCCGCATTGTGGCTGATGATGCCCATCTTGACGGCGATCTGACGTGATGGCGCATTTGCATTGGGGCAGACGAGGAACAATCGCCCGCCCTCAGCCAACCACTCGTGGTTGATGCGTTTCAGAACGGCAACCGGATCATCGAGGTGTTCAAGCACATGTGTCAATACGATGTTGTCATAACGTCTGGGTAGCGTTGCCGTTTCAAACATGGAATGAATGAACTCTACCTGATCGCCCAATCGGTGGCGGGCCTCCGCCAAAGCGTCACCAGAAGCTTCGACGCAAGTGATATCGCTGAAGTAAGGCAGGAAACGCTTGGTGAAGTCACCTTTGAAGCTGCCCAGTTCAAGCAGGCTGCCGGGCTTGAAAAAGGGCTCGAAAGAGCGAATCATATAGGGATGCATGACATCGAAGTCAAAGCCGTACGAATACTTTTCATGCGCCTTGTTGCTGGCGTCATCGAGTTCCTGGTTGTAGTTTCTGGTGTTGTTCATGATGGATTTTTCCTGGAGTCCGGGACCGCAAGTTGTGGCGTGCCGGCGTTGTCATCAAGCAGGCGTGCCAGGCCAAATCCCGCGCGGCCGAATTCATTGCCGTTATAGAGCATGTAGATAGTGCCGTCAAACTCGAAAGTGTGTGGATAGCACTGCATCTGCGAGTCCCATCCTTCGCTCGAGACATCGATGCCAGCCATGCTGTCGTCGCGCTGCCATTGGATCAGGTCATCCGACCAGGCATAGCCGATGCGATAGGCGCTGTTGCTGTCACTCCTGAAACCATGTGCCTGCCGGTAGCAAAAATACATATGATAGCGGCCATTTCGCGCAAAAATCGTCGGCAAGGCCTGGCATTCGTTCTGGTTCAGCCGGTCAGCGATGATCGGCTTGCTGTCACGCTGCCAGTCGATGCCGTCGCGGGAAGTGGCGTGGGCGATCTTGTAGACACGGTCGGCCGCCTCGTCGGGGTGGAATTTTTTCCATGCGGTGCCAAAAATGTACCACATGTGATATGTGTCGCCAAACTTCGCGACGTAGGCGTCGGCGACCAGGAAGGGCTCGTGCAAGCTCGCCGACATGACCGGCCCCGTGCCATATTTTTCAAACGTCTGGCCATCGTCATGGCTGATGGCCAGCCCGATGCTGGCATCGACCGAGACGGAAACCTTGCGATTCCAGCCCGTGGTATAGGCGAGCACGCGATTGCCGTCACGCAGCACATTGACAGGGAAGATGCCGTGTTCGTCGAAACAGCCAAGACCGCCAAGGGCGATGACCGGACCGGTGGATACGCCGATGATGTGGCGCAGCGCGCGGTCAACATCGACGTAGGTCACGTGGCTGAGAAATTTTCCGCTCTGGTCGCGCTCCCGGCTGGAAAAATAGATGCGGACGCGATCATCGAGCAGCAGTGTTTGCGGCGATTGTGCAAAGCCGAAACAATTATTTGGCAGCACATGGTCCGCAGGATCGAACAGTTTGCCCAGTTTTTCCCACTTCATTGCTTGCTCCAGTCTTGCGGTCCTTGCAGCCTGGCCAGGCCGATGCCAGCGCGGCCCATCTCGTTGCCTTGATAAATCATGTAGGTTACCTCGTCGACCACGAACACATGCGGATAGTTGACCATTTCCGCATCCCAGCCGCTTGCCGATACATGCATGCCGGCCAGATCGTCCTGGCGTTCCCAATGCAGCAGATCGGATGAGCTGGCGTAGCCGATGCGGTAGCCGCCCTGGCGGCTCTTGTAGTTATGGATGTCGCGATATGAAAAAAACATGTGATACAGACCGTCGCGGAAGATGACATCGGGACAGGCCTGGCATTCATGCTCGCCCAGCTTGTCCGCGATCAGGTCACGGCCATGCTTGATCCAGTCGATGCCATTGTCGGAGGTCGCCATGCGGATCTTGTAAATCGGTTCGGGCAGTCCATCGGTTTTACGCCATTCCTTGCCGGCGACATACCACATCAGCCATTGCTGGCCATAGCGGCGCACGCGAGGGCTTCCCAACAGAAATGGTTCGTCGTGGCTATAGCCGAGTACCGGGCCCGGTCCCAGTCGGCGGAAGGTGTCGCCGTTGTCGTCGCTCACGGCAATGCCGATCGCTGCATTGAAACGCACCGATTCGCAGCGTGTCCAGCCGCCGTAGTACACGCGCACTTGCTCGCCGTCGCGAATGACCGTCAGCGGATTGACGCCAAATTCGTCGAACGTGCCATAGCTGCCGAGGGCCATGGGCGGCGCGGCGCAAACGTTCTTGATCTTCATCAGATCGTCACGTTCCAGGTCGATGAAGGACATGTAGCTGACATACTGGCCGTCGGCCGGTGCCGGCCGCGAGCAAAAATACACGCGGACCCGGTCGTCGTCGACCAGCACTGTCGGCGACTGGGCAAAATCATGCATCCAGTTGCCATCATTCCGGTCCTTGGGGTCGAACAGCTTCCCCATCTTTTCCCATTTAAACATAGCTTGATCCTTTGCCAAATGCAGCACTTGAGCGTGCCGCCTTTCAATCGTGCAGGCGCCTGAGCACCCTGGAGCCCGTCTTCAGGCCGCCATAATAATAGTCATTGAAACCGGCCGCCTGCATCAGGTCGAACACAGGCTGCATGTCGTAGGCCACACGGTGCAGTGTAAAGCGGCCTGCATCATACAGCGCAAAAGCGGCCCGCGGATCACCGTCCCGGGGTTGTCCGACCGAGCCCGGATTGCAATAAGTCTTGCCCTCGAAGATATCGAGCCTTTGCACATGCGTATGGCCTGAAACGAAAGCGCTGCCCTCGACTTGCGTGAAATATTCTGCGCTGGGCTTGAGGTATTCGTCGATCGGATCGCCCCAGCCACCGTGCACGACGCGCACCTCGCCTGCCTGCAACTGTACCGGCAAGGTTTTCAGCCAGGCCAGATTGTCCGCACGGATGACCTTGCGCTGATAGGCCAGGCAATCGTTGACGCTGCGTGAGCGCGGGCAGAAGCCACCGCCGGCCATGTACCAGTCGTGGTTTCCCATGACACAGGCAATCTGGCGTTGGCGCAGAATGTCACAGCATTCATTGACCTGTGAATAATAGCCAACCACGTCGCCCGCGCAATAAATCGCGCTGGCCCCTAGGCGGTCTATCTCCGCCAGCACGGCTTTGAGCGCTTCAAAATTGCCATGAATATCAGAGATGAATGCTATCGTCATAAAAAATATGCTCCTCTATATAGCGCACCGCGTGGCCGCGCCGGATGGCAGGTGGGGCCGGCGGCTTTTGCGACAGGAAAAAATCGACGGACATCGCGCTTTCGTTGTAGCCGAACGCCGTCCGTATCGAGGTTGACGAGGAAATTCTGGGATTGATTTCCAGCAGCTTGACGCCTTCGGTACAGGTCCGGAATTGAAAATTGGTCGGGCCAACCGGAGAAAAGCGCTGGCACAGCGCTGACAGGGTGGCGTTGAACGGTGTACTCGAAACGACTTCCGCCTTTTCCGTGAAACCATCTTTCGACAGTTTGCGCCGCAGCGTCAAGTCGGCATGGTAGCCGCCCTTGCCGTCGCAAAACGCGGAGGTGGTAAATTCATGTTCGTTGTCGCCAATGATGGGCTGGGCCATCAAGACAGGCCCGATTGCATGCCGATGCTGTTCGAACGTCTCGGCGCTATCCACCCGGACAATACCCTTGGAGCCGAAACCGCGTCGCGGCTTGAGCAGGAAGGGCAGGCCGTATGCCGCTACCAGCGTCTCGAACGAATTGTCCAGGCTGCTGTCGATCGCGCATGGCATGCCGGCTGCCTGCAAGGACTGGTAAAAGGCCCATTTGTCTTTGCACAGCCTGACCAGTTCGGGCCGGTTCATGACGGCACGGGCACCGTGCCGCTCGATCTCCGGAAGGTGGTCTATCCACTTGTACAGGTCGATTTCGATGCCAGGAATGACGAGATCGATCTGGTGCTTGCTGATGGTCGCGCACAGCCATTCCATATAACCGGCGTCGTTGGTGGGCGGCGCCAGTGCAAAAATGTCGCAGAAGCCTTGGGCTACCGAGTCGTGGTAGATCGAACTGCCGATCAGTTGCAGGTTCTGCGCTGACTTTCGCAGCGAACGCAAGATGCCATAGCCGACGATGCCGCTGGCGCCAGAGACGAGTATTTTCTTCATGTGAGGCTCTTTCGGTAAGCTGCTTCCTTTTCCATGCCGATCTCGATCGGGATTTCCGGATAGCTGTCCAGCAGGCGAAACAGCGTGTCGTCTACCGCGCAAATATTGTCTGGAATATCCGGCTTGTCACGCATGAAGACCATCTGGCTGCGGCTGTCGAATGCGCTGGCGGCCGCCTTGATGATGTCCGAATAACGTACGGCGTGCAGCTGCGTGCAAGCGTAATTGCCGGTCAGTCCATGTTCGATCGCACGCGCTGTCAGTCGTGCCACGTCCTCGACGTGGATGAAGTTACGCTGTGCATCGTGGCTGCCGTAGATGCTCACGTCCTGATTATTGGCGACCTGGTCGATCAGCGCATACAGGAAAGGCTGATGCTTGCGATAGGCGGGGCCGGCGCCATAGAACTGCGACGGCCGGATGATGGTCAGGGCAATGCCCGCCTTGTCGCAATACAGCTGCGCCAGTTCGTCGGCATGGCGCTTGGACAGTGCATACGCGCTGTAGAAGGGTGAATTGGCCGGCAAGGTGGTGAAAATGCTGGAGATCTGCACCATGTGCGGGATGGCGGCGGCAGAACATAACTGGCAGAGCTCAAGCGTGCCGAGGGCATTGATCCGTTCGATGGCGGCGATGTCTGCGGGGTCGCTGCTGGCAAAGCTGGCCGCTGCATTGACCAGCACATCGATTTGCGGCAATCGCGCTACGGCGTCCAGCGGTGCGGCCAGGTCGAGCTGGATGTCGCAGTTGCTGCGCCCCGCCGTCAGCACCTCGGCAAAGCGCGACAGCGCAGGGATCAGCGCGCGCGCCAGCGATGAAGTAGCACCAACCATTAATATGCGCATGCAGGTCTTTCTGTTTCCATTGCCATGTCAGGCGGCGCCATTTTCACGTCCATCGGCATTGCTCAAACCAGATCATAATTGTGTGCGATAGCAGAGCGTACCACCGGCACGGCGTTGAACATCAGCACATCGATGATCGAGAGCCAGGGTACGCAAGGCTGGCCGAATTGCTGATATTCAAAGGGGCGCGCCTGCAGGAATCGCAGCACGATGCCTTGTTCCTGGAATGCCGTTTTCGAATAAAGGGCCTGACCACCGGCAGCGTTGACATAAGTACTGGCACCAAGCTCCTTGCACAGGGCGAGTACCTTGTCCTGGCTTGTCAGGGCGTGATCGATCGCAATCTCCGAGGAAATTCTGATCTGCGTTGCAATACCCAAGTGTGCTGCAATGCACGCCAGGCTGTGATGCAAAAAGCTGAACAGGTTTTTCCGATCACGCAGCAAGATCGTTTCGACCAGTAGCATGGTTTGCTCGAAATGTGGCGCTTTCTGGTAGGCGCCACGCAGTTGCGCCAGCAGCTTTTGAGGCTTGAAATCGGCCGCCAGCTCTCGCTCACGCACGTCGAGGCCATCCCGGTCCTTTTTGAGTGGCAGCGAAAACACGCTGTCATGGCCGTTCAGCAGGACCCGATTACGGTTGATCCAGCCCTTTTTTGTATATTGAATATTGTCATACAGCACAAACACATCGACCGCCGCCAGCAGCTGGAAATAGCCGATGTAAGGAAAGAAATACGGCTGCATGATGGCAAGCTTCATTTGTTGCAGGCAGCAGTCGTCAAGAGAGGGCCAAGGTGGGCAGCCTGCGCGATGAAGCCAGTGATCATGTCGATCTGTTCGAACGTCAGCGCCGGATATTGCGGCAGGCAAATGATCTGGTCGGCCACCTGGCGCGCCACCGGCAGGTTCGACGGTGCGGACGAGGCCAGGCCGCGGTACATGGGAAAGTCGCTGATCAGTGGATAGAAATAGCGCCGTGCATAAATATTGTTGTCACGCAAATACTGGAAAAGCTGGTCGCGGGTGGCCGGAAAATCGGCTTTCACCAAAATTGGAAAATAGGCGTGATTCGTGATGTCGTCCGATGGCGTATGGCATTCGATCCCTTGGACTGTCGCCAGCTTCTCGCGGTAGTAGGCGTCGACTTCCTGGCGCCGTTGCAAAGCGTGATCGATACCCTTCAATTGCAGCAAGCCAAATGCGGCATTGATCTCGCTCATCTTGCCATTGATGCCAGGTGCTACAACAGAGGTTTCACCGACAATGCCGAAGTTTTTCAGGTGGTCGATGCGCTGCTTGGTCTTGGCATCGGGGCAGACGATGGCACCGCCTTCGAACGTGGTAAATACCTTGGTGGCGTGAAAACTCAATACCGACAGGTCGCCATGATTGAGCACGCTGGTGCCATTGTGCCGGACCCCAAAGGCGTGCGCCGCATCGTAAATGATCTTGAGGCCATAATTGTCGGCGATGCGCTGTATGCTTTCGACATCGCATGGTCTTCCATAGCAATGCACCGGCATGATCGCCGTGGTTTGCGGCGTGATGGCCGCTTCGATCTTGTCGGCATCCATGTTGAATGTCAGCGGATCGATATCGACGAACACGGGGCGTATGCCATTCCACACGAGAGAATGGGCGGTGGCGACAAAGGAATAGGGGGTGGTGATAACCTCGCCGGTAATGCGCAATGCCTGTAATGCCGTAATCAACGCCAGTGTGCCATTGGTAAACAGGCAGATATGCTTTACGCCGAGGTAATCGCACAAGGCCTGTTCCAGTTCGTGATGAAAGGGGCCGGTATTGGTTAGTATCTTGTTATCCCATATCTTTTCAAGATATGGGATAAACTCTTCGAGAGGCGGAAGCAGTGGCTGAGTTACATAGACTGCATTGGCCGGTTTGGCAGGCAGCGTCGGTGCCGACATGGTTGTACCTATTAAAGTATTGTTTCTTAGTGTTCGCGGCACCGATATCGACTAAATTTCCGTATGCATACAAGGTACCGTAATGCAGAGAACTTTCAGCAAATTTATATCTAAGCAGTGACCCAATGTAAGTTCGATTCAAAGTGCAGCTCGTGCCGATAGTGATTGTAACCGCTGGCAACTGAGGTCACTATGTTTCCTTCGGGAATTTTTACTTTTCCTGTAGATTTGAAATTTCCCCAGTGTTCTCACTCCATTCCTGTGTGCCATATCGACGGCTATCCAATGCATTGTTTGATGATAAAAATCTGGCGATAGGTGCTGGATTGCCAGTTGCCAAGAATCGTATTCCAAGCTGTCGCGCTTTGCCGCAGCATCGTGGGTTTCGAGAAAATGCCTTCGCAGACGACATGCGCAGGCTTTCCAGCAAGGAATTTACTCAATGAATTCTATGAGTAAACCTTTATTCATCTTCAGGACACGATGATCGATTAGATCATAACCTTTCGATATTGCCGGCGTTCTCACGCTGAAAGCTTGTACAAGGCAGCCAGCACACCGGTTGCGCCAAATGGCACGCATGGCATTTCCGTATCGTCGGCGAGTATGACGGCAGCACTCTTGGCATGGTGTATGGTCGTTTGATTAGCTCTCAGATATTTCATCAATGACTGTCGTTCCATCGATCAATAGCGCAATGGTTGGCAAGTTTGCGCACCAGCGTTGCCAAATGTGACGCAATGCAATTTCAAACCCTTGCGCTATCAACGCAGGTTGACCATTGGCCGCCGCCTTCATGCGTACGCGCATTTCAAGCCTCAGATTGGCAAAACTATTGATATCGTTGGCAAAGTCTATTCCCTTCTGCAAAAACTCCGCTTCATCGTATGTAATAAAATTCGCGAGTTCTGCATGAGAAAGGATGGCAGCCGTCGTGTAACCAGGTAACGTCGGTCCAACCATCGTCAGTGTCGGTACGCCCATCCACAAGGCATGGAAGCCGGTTGTTCCGCTGGTGTATGGGTAGGTATCGAGGCAGATGTCGACTTGGCTGTGCAGTGCCAGATAGTCGTCCATATTCGTATACCCGTGAAAAGTCAGGCGATCTGCAGTGATGTTTTCGCTCGCAAACCAGGAGCGCAACTTGTCACTGGTCTGCGCGTTGGGCATGGCCGCGAGCAGCATTCTTGAATTGGGAACCATGCGCAACAACTTGGACCAGCGCATGACGACTTCACGATTTAATTTCCCGGCCCGGTTGAAACTACCAAACGTGATGAAGCCGTTTTCAATCGCTGGCATAGGGCTTATCGGCGGAGCGTTTGGATAGGGCAGAAATGGCGTAGTGGCTGGCAGGCGCAGCAGTTTTTCCGTAAACTGACCCTCCAGTGCGCCAAATGGCGATAAATGGCGATCCGTGATGTAGAAATCCATCGCCTGCAAGCCGGAGGTGCCAGGATAGCCGATCCACGTGAGCTGCAGCGGTGCCGGCTTGCGTGCAAAAGTTGGCAAGCGGTTGAAGCCGGTATGGCCGGACAGGTCGATCAGAATGTCGATCTTGTCGCTGATGATTAACTGTGCCAGCTCATCATGGGTCAATTTTTCGACTTGGCGCCAGATGCTGAACAGACTGTGCAAATGCCGGCTGACTATATCATCATGGAAGCTATTGGCGTATGCCAGCATTTCCAGACATGGCGAATGGGCAAGATGTTCCAGCATGGGTGTAATGAAACTGGCCACGGCGTGGTTGTACAGGTCTGCCGAAACGATGCCAACCCGAAGGCGCCGCTCGGGGTCCCGCACATTGCTGTGTTGCGGCCAGGATGCGCGCAGCGGAGCTTCGAATTGCTCAGCATAGCGCAAGTGTTCAGCAAACAGGTCGGCGGCCTTCACGTTCGGGCTATGTGTGAGGTTGAACAGCAGGTTGCTGTGTTGTTCATGCCAGTCCGGATGAACCTTGAGCACAGTGCGGATGTGACTGATTGCGTCGTCGATGCGACCCAGTCTGACCAGGGTGGAGCCGATGTTGACATGCGCCCGGCGGTTGTCCGGCTCCAGCTTGACCACCGTTTCAAAGCTCCCCAGGGCCTCACTCAAGCGCCCCGCTTCCATCAGGCAGGTGGCCAGGTTGAAATGTGTGGAAGACACTTTGGGACCCAGTTTCACGGCGCGCCGCGAGCTTGCCAAAGCGGCCTCCGGCTGGCCCATGGCATTCAGGATGGCAGCGATATTATTATGGCTGATCGGATTCTCGGGCGCGATGGCCAGCACTTGCTGAAACGAAGCCAGCGCCTGATCCAGTTGGCCGTCTTCCTGCAACGCCATGCCCAAATTGTTTATCGTATCGATATTGCCGGGCTCCAGCAACAGCGCCGCCCGGTAGACGGCAATCGCTACTTCTTTGCGGCGGGTTTCGCGCAGCAGATCGGCGAAGTGCAGCATCGGCGCGGCAACCGTTGGGTCCATTTCGATGGCGTGCCGGTATGCCGCTTCAGCCGCTTCGGTCTGGCCCAGCGCATGCAGGCTGCGAGCCAGCCCGTGGTGATGCACAGCAATTGCCGTGGCGTGTCCGGTAGCGGCGCGATAGCTGGCTTCCGCCTGCTGGTGGCGGCCTAGCCTGAATAACACATTGCCCAGCCCACCGTGTGCCATGGCATTGGCAGGGTCAGCCAGCAACGCCGCGCCATAACGTTCGATGGCTTGCTCGGGCCGGTTCAGTTCCACGCTGACGTCGGCCAGCTTGCGGTGCAGCTCGGAAGCATCTGGTGCCAGCGCCAAGGCTTCCCGGTAACTCGCCTCTGCAAGCTGGAATTGCCGCTGCGCGTAGTGGATATCACCCTTGCCAAAATACGCCACGGCCAGCTTTGGTTCCATCTCCAGCGCACCGCGATAGCACTCCCCGGCTTCCTTCAAATGGCCCTGCGCCTGCAGCACATCGCCCAAGCGGCTCAATGCCTCGGCAAAGCCGGGCGCAATCTCCAGCGCGCGCATGAAGCTGGCCAGCGCCAGGTCAAGCTGGCCGCTGGCCAGATAGGCATTGCCCAGATGCAGCTGTGATTCGGCATCGTCCGGCGCCAGTTCGACGGTTTTCAGCAGGGCGGGCAGGGGGTCCTGACCTTGCGCTTGCAAAGCCACCGCCAGCACGCTCCAGGCGAAGGCCGACGCCGGATGGCGATCGAGCAGCGCGCGCGTGGCGCTTTCCAGTTGTACCGCATCGCCGCGCTCGTACAGCGCCACGAGTTGATCGAGGTCCTGTTGCGAGGGTTGTTGCTCGGCACTGAATGGGACTGCGGCAATATCGTTGGCGTGCATGACTGGGCGATGGAATGGGGCGAGTGTCAATTGTAACTGTTGGCAGTGCAATCGAGAAACTGTTCTGCAGAAGTCTGATCACGGGCCACAACGAAAAATGGCGTGGAGACCATCAGGTGTCCACGCCATGTTACCGCAGCTTGCTGCGACAGTGCTTACATATTCGGATAATTCGGCCCGCCGCCGCCCTCCGGCGTGACCCAGACGATATTTTGCGTCGGATCCTTGATGTCGCAGGTTTTACAGTGCACGCAGTTCTGTGCATTGATCTGCAGGCGTTCGGCGCCGTCGTCGTTTTTGACGAATTCGTAGACCCCGGCCGGACAGTAGCGCGCCTCCGGACCCGCATACGTGGCCAGGTTGACGTCGACCGGCACGCTGGCGTTTTTCAGGGTCAGGTGGATAGGCTGGTCTTCCGCGTGGTTGGTGTTCGAGATGAACACCGACGACATCTTGTCGAAGGTCAGCTTGCCGTCCGGTTTCGGATACACGATCTTTTTCGACTGTGCCGCCGGTTTCAGGCATTCGTGGTCGCCATGCGTGTGGTGCAGGGTCCACGGCGCCTTGCCGCGGAAGATGATCTGGTCGATGCCCGTCATCAGGCTGCCCAGGTACAGGCCTTTCGACAGCCATGGCTTGACGTTGCGCGCCACGTGCAGCTCTTCATGCAGCCAGGATTGTTCAAACGCGACCGGATAGCTGGCCAGTTCGTCGTGCTGGCGCTGCTCGCCCAGTGCGCCAAACGCCGCTTCGGCCGCCAGCATGCCGCTCTTGATGGCGGCGTGGCTGCCCTTGATGCGGCTCATGTTCAGGAAGCCCGCATCGCAGCCGATCAGCGCGCCGCCGGCAAACACCAGTTTCGGCAGCGACTGCAGGCCGCCGGCCGTGATCGCGCGCGCGCCGTACGAGATGCGCTTGCCGCCTTCGAAGAACTTGCGGATTTCCGGATGGGTTTTATAGCGCTGGAATTCCTCGTATGGCGACAAATACGGGTTTTCGTAGTTCAGGCCGACCACATAGCCGACCATCACCTGGTTGTTTTCCAGGTGATACAGGAAGGAGCCGCCGTAGGTTTTCGCATCCAGCGGCCAGCCGGTCGAGTGGATCACCAGGCCCGGCTGGTGCTGGGCGGGGTCGATTTCCCACAGTTCCTTGATGCCGATGCCGTACGATTGCGGGTCCTTGCCGGCGTTCAGGTTATACCTGGCCATCAGCTGCTTGCCCAGGTGGCCGCGCGCGCCTTCGGCGAACAGGGTGTACTTGGCGTGCAATTCCATGCCCAGCTGGAAGTCGGGGCCAGGTTCACCGTCGCGCTTGACGCCCATGTTGCCGGTCGCCACGCCTTTGACGGAACCGTCTTCATTGTACAAAATCTCGGCGGCCGGGAAGCCCGGGAAGATTTCCACTCCCAGGTTTTCCGCCTGCTGGCCCAGCCAGCGCACCACATTGCCCAGCGAGACGATGTAGTTGCCGTGGTTCTCGAAGCAGGCCGGCACGGCGAAGTTCGGCGTCTTGATGGCCTTGGTTTCGGTCAGGAACAGGATGCGGTCTTCGGTCACGGCCGTGTTCAATGGCGCGCCCAGTTCCTTCCAGTTCGGGATCAGTTCGGTCAGGGCCTTCGGATCCATGATGGCGCCCGACAGGATATGGGCGCCCAGTTCGCCGCCTTTTTCCAGCACGCAGACCGACACTTCCTGGCTTTTTTCGGCGGCCAGCTGTTTCAGGCGGATGGCGGCGGCCAGGCCGGCCGGGCCACCGCCGACGATCACCACGTCATACTCCATGGCCTCGCGCGGTCCGTACTGTTCGATTAAATTATTTGGCTGTGTCATGGTCTCGTTTTATGGTTACTGAATTCGGTGAGCGGGAATCGCGGATAAATTTAAGCACGAGTGTGCTTGTTTTTGGCGCGGATTGCAACTTTGGCGCCATTTTGCGTGACAATGCCCCTCGCCGCAATCTAAATCCGGGCATTTTGTGTAATGATGGCGTTTACTTTAGCCCAGCCGTGGCCGGCAGGAACTTGTCCGGTTGACCATGCCAGCGATAAAGTGTTATTCAAAACAAAACAGGAGTAGCCCGTGGGCATAGAAGTCAATTTCGAGGGCAAGATCGCCCTGATTACCGGCGCCTCCAGCGGCCTCGGTGCGCGCTTTGCGAAAGTGCTGGCGCAGGCCGGCGCCCAGGTCGTGCTGGCCTCGCGCCGCACCGAGCGCCTGAAGGAACTGCGCGCCGAGATCGAGGCCGACGGCGGCGCCGCCCACGTGGTGGCGCTCGACGTGACCGACTTTGCCAGCATCAAGTCGGCCATCGCCCACGCGGAAACGGAGGCGGGGCCGATCGATATCCTGGTCAACAATTCCGGCGTGTCGACCACCCAGCGCCTGGTCGACGTCACGCCGGAAGATTACTCGTTCGTGATGGACACCAATTTGCGCGGTTCCTTCTTCGTGGCCCAGCAAACGGCCAAGCGCATGATCGCGCGCGCCAAGGGCGACCCGAAGAAACAGCACCGCATCATCAATATCGCCTCGATGGCGGGCCTGCAGGTGCTGCCGCAGATCGGCGTGTATTGCATGAGCAAGGCCGGCATGGTGCACATGACGCGCGCCATGGCGGCGGAATGGGGCAAGTATGGCATCAACACCAACGCCATTTGCCCGGGCTATATTTCTACCGAGATCAACGAGGATTATTTTGCCACCGAGCAGGGCCAGAAGCTGATCCAGATGCTGCCCAATAAACGGCCGGGCAAGCCGGAAGATCTCGATGGCTTGCTGTTATTGCTCGCTGGCGAGGATTCGCACTTCATCAATGGCGCGATCATCTCGGCCGACGGCGGCATGACGGCTTTTTAAGGTTGCCAGCGCAGTCCCACCAGCTTGTGCACCAGTTCCGATGAGGTCGAGGCGGCAAACTTGCGCATCAGCTTGGCGCGGTGCATTTCCACCGTGCGCGGGCTGAGATCGATCTGGCGGGCGATCAGCTTGCTGGTCTTGCCCTCCACCAGCAGCGCGGCGATTTCACGCTCGCGCGGCGTCAGCTGCGCCGTTACGGGGCGTTGTTCGCTGACATCCTCGAAGGTCCAGATGCCGGCCCCCAGCGGCTGGCCCGGCAGCATGGCGTGGCCCGTCACATGGCACCAGAACAGTTCGTCATCGTTGCGGCGCATGATGCGCTCGTCCGAGTAGCGCCCTTTGGCGTTCATGATGGGAATGATGCGCTCACCGGTGCGCAGGAATTCATCGTGGGTAGGGTAGAGTACTTCGAAGGACTGGCCATCGAGCTGGGCGCGCGTGTAGCCGAACATGGCCGCCAGCGCTTCGTTGCAGCTGCGCATGATGCGGTTCTCCGACATGCACATGCCGACCGGCGCGTGCAGGAAGATGCTTTCGTAGTCGACGGCGGGCGCGGCATTCATCTGACGGGGATCACTCTCACAGGGGGAAGCATGGCACGGCGCCGGTAGTTCTACGGTATTGTACTTTCGACCGGCGTATTTTATGCTGAGTCGCTGCAGGCGTCACAGACGCATGCCAAGATGCGGCAAAGAATTTCACAAAAAACTCAAACACACCAGAGGGACACCCATGAACAAAGTTTATCCTGACGCCGCTGCGGCGTTGGCAGGCATCGTCCAGGACGGCCAGACCATTGCCGTCGGCGGCTTCGGCCTGTGCGGCATACCCGAAGCCCTGATCGAAGCCCTGCGCGATTCCGGCGTGACCGGCTTGACCGCCATTTCCAACAATGCCGGCGTCGACGGCTTCGGCCTGGGCCAGCTGCTCACCACGCGCCAGATCAAGAAGATGATCGCCTCCTACGTGGGCGAAAACAAGGAATTCGCGCGCCAGTACCTGGCCGGCGAACTGGAACTGGAATTCACGCCGCAGGGTACCCTGGCGGAAAAACTGCGCGCCGGCGGCGCCGGCATCCCGGCCTTCTTCACCAAGACCGGCGTCGGCACCATCGTCGCCGACGGCAAGGAACTGCGTGAATTCGACGGCGAGCAATACGTGATGGAGCGCAGCCTGGTGGCCGATGTGTCGCTGGTGAAAGCCTACATGGCCGACCGCGCCGGCAACCTGGTGTACCGCAAGACGGCGCGCAACTTCAACCCGAACGTGGCGATGGCCGGCAAGATCACCATCGTCGAAGTGGAAAAACTGGTCGAAGTGGGCGAGATCGATCCGGACGACGTGCATACGCCGAGCATCTTCGTGCACCGCATCGTCGTCAACGCCACGCCGGAAAAACGCATCGAGCAGCGCACCGTGCGCACCGAAGCATAAAAAAGACAACGGAGATAGACATGGCTTGGACTCGTGATGAAATGGCGGCGCGTGCCGCGAAAGAATTGCAGGATGGTTTTTATGTGAACCTGGGCATCGGCTTGCCGACCCTGGTGGCCAATTATGTGCCTGAGAATATCGAAGTGTTCCTGCAGTCGGAAAACGGCTTGCTGGGCATCGGCCCGTTTCCCACCGACGAGGAGGTCGATGCCGACCTGATCAACGCCGGCAAGCAGACCGTCACGGCCTTGCCGGGCGCGGCCTACTTCAGCTCGGCCGATTCCTTCGGCATGATCCGTGGCGGCAAGATCAACCTGGCCATCCTCGGCGCCATGCAGGTGTCGGAAAAAGGCGACCTGGCGAACTGGATGATTCCAGGCAAGATGGTCAAGGGCATGGGCGGCGCGATGGACCTGGTGGCCGGCGTCAAGCGCGTGGTGGTGCTGATGGAACACGTGGCCACCGCCAAGGATGGCACGACGTCGCACAAGCTGCTGAAACAGTGCGACCTGCCGCTGACGGGCGTGGGCGTGGTCGACGTCATCATCAGCGACCTGGGCGTGATCGACGTGACGGAAAACGGCCTGAAACTGGTCGAGCTGGCGCCCGGCGTGACCAAGGAGCAAATCCAGGCCGCCACCGGTGCGGAACTGGACGTGTCGGCTGTGTAATACCCCGCTTCATGTAAAAAAATAGCGGCGGACAGCGATGTCCGCCGTTTGCTTTTGGGCGCCCCTGGCTTGCAGTCAGCGGGGATTTGCTCGATAATGAGAATGCTTCTCATTTATTATAGACTCGCCCCCAGGCAGTCCGCTCTCATGCCTGCCAGCAAGCCTTTCCCAGACACCGATGTCCAGCACGGCGACGCCGTGGGGCGGCTGTATGGCGAACATCATGGCTGGCTGCTGTCGTGGCTGCGCCACAAACTCGGTTCCAGCCACCTGGCGGCCGACCTGGCGCATGACACTTTCTTGCGCGTGCTGGCGGGCCGCGCCGGCCTGACCCTGCTGCAGCCGCGCGCTTATCTGCGCACCATCGCGCACGGCCTGGCCGTCAATCACTGGCGCCGCCTCGATATCGAACGCGCCTACCTGGACGCGCTGGCCGGCCTGCCCGAGGCCCTGGCGCCATCACCGGAAGAGCGCCTGCTGGTGCTCGAAGCGCTGCAGCAGCTCGACGCCATGCTGGCGCGCTTGCCGCACAAGGCGCGCCGCGCCTTCCTCCTGCATCAGCTCGACGGCAACAGCTATGCCGAGATCGCCCTTGAACTGGGCGTCTCCGAACGCATGGTGCGCAAATACATGGCGCAAGCCATGTTGCAGTGCCTGTGCCTGCAGCAGGAGGCCTGATGCACGCCGCCACGCCCCCGCGCGACCATTACATCATCTTGCAACAGGCGGCCGAATGGTTTGCCCTGCTCGAGTCCAGCGAGGCGGGCGAGGCCGAGCGCGCCAAATGGCAGCGCTGGCTGGACGCCGATCCGCGCAATGCCGACACCTGGCGCCAGGTGCAGGCGATCAGCGGGCAGTTTCGCGGCCTGCCGCCGCTGTCGGCGCATGGCGCCCGCGCCGCGCTTGCCGGCAGTCCGGCACAGGGCCGGCGCGCCTTTGCCGCCATGCTGGTCGCGGCCGTGGGCGGCCTGGCGCTGTGGTGGCGCGACGATGAGCAGCCGGGCGGCGTACTGGCAGGCACCGGCAGCCATGCCAGCGGTATCGGCCAGCTACGCCGGCTGCGCTTGCCTGACGGCGGCGAGTTGCAGCTCGATACGGATACCGTGGTCGACATCGATTACGGCGCCAGCGCGCGCCGCATCGTGCTGCGCCAGGGGCGCATCGAGCTCAGCACCGCCGCCGATACCGTGCAGCCGGCGCGCCCGTTGCTGGTGCGCACGGCGCAGGGCAGCCTGCGCGCGCTGGGCACGCGTTTCGAGGTGCGGCAGGCCGCCGGGCGCACCTGGCTGGCCGTGCAGCAGGGCGCGGTGGAAATCACGCCGCGCCATGGCCGGCCCGTCGTGATACCGGCCGGCCAGTTGACCCAATTTGACGCCAACCGGGTTGCCGCGCCGGCAGCCGAGGGCGTGGCGGCGCCGGCCTGGACGCGCCGCATGCTGCTGGCCGATAACATGCGCCTGGCGGACTTCGTGCAGGAATTGGCGCGCTACCGGCACGGCCACCTGGGCTGCGATCCGCAAGTGGCTGGCTTGCGGCTGGTGGGCGCTTATCCGCTCGATGACCAGGACGCCATCCTGGCCATGCTCGAAGCGAGCCTGCCGGTGCGCGTGCAGCGCACGATGCCGTGGTGGGTGACGATTGCGGCCCGCGACGCGCCGCCCTGAAAATATTTTTGCAAAGGGAGTTCCGCTTTTCAGCGCTCGATTGGCAAACAGGAGAAAGCTGATCTCAACTGAAAGGACCCCATGTCATCCCGTATCGCTCCACGCCGCCAATTGGCCCTGACCATCCATCTTGCCCTGCTGGCGCTGCCAGCCGTTGCCGTGCAACCGTCTGCCACCTTGCAGGTGGCCGATGCTGGCCTTGTGCGCCAGTACAACTTGCCCGCCGGCCCACTGAGCACCGTCCTGAGCCGTTTTGCCGGCGAGGCGGGGATCGCCTTGTCGGCCAATGCCAGCCTGACCGACGGCAAGCACGCGCCGGCATTGAGCGGCAGCCATACGCCGGCGCAAGGCTTGCAGCTGCTGCTGGCCGGCAGCGGCCTGGAAGCGATGCTGCGCGCGCCGGGCAGTTATGTATTGCGCGTCCAGGCCGCACCATCGCGCGAGCAGGCCATGGCGGTCATCACCGTGGTCGGCAACTGGCTGGCCCGGCCCGATGCGCACTCCAGCTTTGAACATGGCGGCGCGCGCGACGTGGTGGGGCGCGACCAGATCGTGCGCCTGGGCGCGACCGATGCGCGTGACGTGCTCAACCGCATACCAGGCGTCTCGGCGCCCGCCAACAATGGCACCGGCAGCCACGACATGGCCTTGAATTTCGGCGTGCGCGGCCTCAATCCGCGCCTGGCGGCCCGCTCGACCGTCCTGATGGACGGCATCCCGGTGCCGTTCGCGCCCTATGGCCAGCCACAGCTGTCGTTCGCACCGGTTTCGATGGGCAATATGGATGCGGTCGACGTGGTGCGCGGCGGCGGCGCCGTGCGCTATGGCCCGCAAAACGTGGGCGGCATCGTCAACTTCGTCACGCGCGCGATTCCGGAAACAGCCGGCGCCGAGGTCAGCGTGCAGGCCGAGCAAAGCCCCTCGTCGTCCAGCGACAGCATCAAGACCCACACCAGCGCAATGCTCGGGGGTACTTTGGACAATGGCCTGGGCGGCGCGATTTTGTACAGCGGCGTGCGCGGCAGCGACTGGCGCGAACACAGCGACACCAAAATCGACGACCTGATCCTGAAAGGGCGCTACCGGATCGATGGCGCCAGCAGCGTCACCGCCATGCTGCAGCGCTATGACGGCGAAGCCGAGATGCCGGGCGGCTTGACGACGGCCGCCTTCGCGCGCGACCCGTATCAATCAACGCGCCCGTACGACAATTTCTGGGGCCGCCGCAACCTGGCCAGCCTGAGCTACGAATACAAGCCCGACCGCCAACGCCAGTTCACGATGCAGGCGTTCTATACGGATACCTTGCGCAGCGGCTACCTGGACCAGGGCCGCAACCTGACCCTGTCGCCGCGCAATTACACGGTGCGCGGCGTGGAAACGCGCTACGCGCAAGCGTTTCGCGCGGGCCAGGTGCGCCATGAAATCGGCGTCGGCCACCGCTTTGTCGACGAGTCCAGCCACGAACTGCGTTACTGGCGCCTGAAGACGGGCGGCGTTCTGCCGACCGAAAGCAGCCCGGTTGACCGCGACACCTCGGGCAGCACGCGCGCCCATGCGCTGTTCATCGACGACCGTATCGATATCGGCAACTGGACCGTCACGCCGGGCCTGCGCAACGAGCGCATCCGGTCGTACCAGGACAACAACCTGACGGCCAAGCGCGATGGCGGCAACTACAATGTGCTGCTGCCGGCGCTGAGCGCCATCTACCATGTCAGCGATGCGTGGAATGTGTATGCCAGCGGCGACAGTTCATTTGGCACGGTGCAGTACAGCAAAATGGCCAATGCCGTGAGCAGTGGCGGCGCCGAGCCGGAAAAGGCCCGCTCATGGGAAGTGGGCACGCGCTACCAGCAAGGCGGCCTGCGTGTTGACGCCAATCTGTTCCTGATCCGTTTCAGCAACCAGTACGAAAGCAACCAGCAGAACAATAGCGTGTCTGCGCGCGGCAAGACACGTCACCGCGGCCTGGAAAGCAGCGTGCAGTACGAGCTGGGCGGCGGCGTGAATGTCTACGCCAGCTATGCCCTGGTCGACGCCGCCATCAAGGAAGACGGCCCCAACTTCGGCAAGCAGGTGCCGTTCTCGCCGCGCCACAAGGGGACGGCAGGCATCGGCTACCAGGCCGGCAAGTGGAGCGCCAGCGTCGACGGCATGTTCGAAGGCGGGCAATACGCGGACAGCGCCAATACCGTGATGGAAAACGCGGCCGGCAACAATGGCCGCATCCCCGGCTATGGCGTGTGGGCCGCGCGCGGCAGCGTCGACATCGCCAGCCTGCCGGCCGCGTTTCACCTGAGCCTGGGCGTGAAAAACCTGTTCGACCACCGCTACTACACGCGCTCGTTCGACGACAACAACCTTGGCAAATACGTGGCCCAGCCGCGTACGGTGTATGTGCAGCTGAGCAGCCGTTTCTGATGTCGTGCAAGCTGCCCGGTCGATCAGCGGATCGGGTAGCTTGATGAGAATCTCAATTTGAGATATTCTGGAATCATCAAGACACTTGAGTGGTTCCGCGATGCGCGTCGTTACCAACAAGGCACTGGTGGATTTTTCTGAAAGTCATCCCTTGGCGTCGGAGCCGCTGCAGGTATGGCGAAAAATTATCGAGTCCAGGACATTTGCTGGTTTTGCTGATCTGAAGTCTGCATGCAATGCGACCGATCGGGTTGGCAATTACTATGTTTTTGATATTGGTGGAAATAAGTACCGGATCATCGCGGCGATTCACTTCAATCGCCAGATGCTGTTTATCCGGCACGTCCTGACACACAAGGAGTATGACGCATGGAAGCGCTGATGGATCGCGAGAAAGTCGCGGCAATTACCGAGCATTATCGCGCCCTGTCGGCCCTGGTGCCGCTGCACGCGATTCAGGATGAGTCCGCTTACAAGCAGGCGGTGCGGGTATTGAATGGCTTGCTCGATGCCGGTGCCGCAGATGAACACCATCCGCTTGCCGCCTTGGCGCATCATCTGGGCGGGCTGATCGGCGACTATGATGATGCCAATTTTCAGCCGCAACCAGTGCCCCCTGCCGCAACCTTGCGGCTGTTGATGGCGCAACATGGATTGACGCAATCGGACATGCAGGAGATCGGCACGCAAGGCGTGGTATCCGAACTGCTCAGTGGCAAGCGAGAAATGAATGTCCGGCAAATCAAGGCGCTGGCCAAGCGCTTCCATGTTCCAGCGAGTGTGTTTCTCGCATAAAGGCTGGCTTTGCAGTATCCAGTTCAGCGATTGTGTGCCTTGCCGCGCAGTCCATCCAGGCTGAACGCGCCGCCACCCGCCGCCGCGAAATACAGGAAGATAAAACTGTACAGCACCGCCAGTTCGCCGCCGTTCAGGATCGGCAGGAAGCCTTGCGGCGCATGCGCCATGAAATAGGCGGCCGCCATCTGGCCCGACAAAATGAAGGCGACCGGGCGGGTGAACAGGCCCAGCAGCAGCAGAGCGCCGCCCACCAGTTCCAGGATGCCGGCCACCCCCATCAGCGAGAACACCTGCAGGCCATCGAACATGGCCACGTGCGGCGCGCCGAACAGCTTGGCCGTGCCGTGCTGCAGATACAGGAATCCCGCGATGATGCGCAGGATGCCCAGCAGGCGTGGGGTCCAAGTGGCGAGGAGGGCGGGCGAGGGGAAGGTGGACATGGCGTACTCCATTCAAGGGTGAAATGAATCGGTGTCATGCTGCAATCCTGTGTGGATGATTATGCATGGGTTTGCCGACGAATGGATCAACTTTAAATGTTTTTGATACGTTGATCATCCAGCAAAAAATTGATGCATCGTTTCCTGTGAATTGATATTCGTCAAATGTTGCGGCCATAAAAAAAGCCCCGCGGAGCGATCCGCGGGGCTTTTTTGACAGGTGAAGGATTACTTCACGATACTGACTGCCGGTGTGATGAGCGTGTCATCGGCCGGGTGGGTCGGATTGGCCAGCTCGCTGTGCAGCTTGTCCATGTCCAGTTCTTTTTCCCATTTCGACACGACGATGGTGGCCACGCCGTTGCCGACGAAGTTGGTCAGCGCGCGGCATTCGCTCATGAAGCGGTCGATGCCCAGGATCAGCGCCATGCCGGCCACTGGAATCGTCGGTACCACGGCCAGGGTCGCGGCCAGGGTGATGAAGCCGGCGCCGGTGATGCCGGACGCGCCTTTCGAGGTCAGCATCGCCACGCCGAGGATGGTCAGCTCTTGCCAGATGGTCAGCTCGGTGTTGGTCGCTTGTGCCACGAACAGGGCGGCCATGGTCATGTAGATGTTGGTGCCGTCCAGGTTGAACGAGTAGCCGGTAGGAACCACCAGGCCAACCACCGGCTTGGAGCAGCCCAGGCGTTCGAGTTTCTTCATCAGGGCCGGCAGGGCCGATTCCGACGAGCTGGTGCCCAGCACGATCAGCAGTTCTTCCTTGATGTACAGCAGGAAGCGGCCGATCGAGAAGCCCGTGTACTTGGCGATCAGGCCCAGTACCACGAACACGAACAGGAAGCAGGTCAGGTAGAACGAGCCCATCAGTTTAGCCAGCGGGATCAGCGAAGCCAGGCCGTATTTGCCGATGGTGAAGGCCATCGCGCCGAACGCGCCGATCGGAGCGACTTTCATGATGATGTTGACCATGCCGAAGATGGCATGCGACAGTTCGTCGATCAGCTTGGTAACCGGACGGCCGCGCTCGCCCAGCAGCGACAGCGAGAAGCCGAACAGGATGGCGATCAGCAGCACTTGCAGGATGTCGCCCTTGGCGAACGCATCGACAAACGTCTTCGGGATGATGTTCATCAGGAAATCGGTGGTGGTCAGGCCTTCGGCGTGCGTGTATTGCGCAATCGACTTGGCGTCCAGGTGGGCCGGATCGGCGTTGAAGCCGGCGCCCGGTTTGAGCACGTTGGCAACCACCAGGCCGATGGCCAGGGCGAAGGTGGAGACGACTTCGAAGTAGATCAGGGCCTTGCCGCCGACGCGGCCGATTTTCTTGACGTCCTGCATGCCGGCGATGCCGGATACCACGGTACAGAAGATCACCGGGGCGATGATCATTTTAATGAGTTTGATGAAGCCATCGCCGAGCGGCTTCATGTCGACGGCGTTCGATGGATAGAACACCCCCAGCAGCACGCCCGCCACGATGGCGAACAGCACCTGTACGTACAGGATTTTATAGAATGGTTTTTTCACGGAAAGTCTCCTCTTGCGGGTTGATGGATGCGATCATCCGCGCATTGGATCGCCCGCTCAATTGTGGATAACCGCAGATATGCACATTTTGTATATCGGGTATTTAACAATGGGAAAGCCGCACCGGGCATGCTGCGCCGCAGCAAATCAGCCGTGCGCTTGGAGCATTGCGCGTGCTGCGCTACACTTCGCCAGAGGCTTGCGCGCGGCACCCGTCACCTGGTACGGCGCGCTGCTGTTTTCCCATCGACTCCACCACCGGAATTAGCATGATCGAAGCCCGTATCCAGTCCGTCCAGTGCATTTCCCCGGCCGGCCTGCACAGCATGTCCTATAAAGAATGGGGCGCGCCCGACAATCCCAATGTGCTGGTGTGCGCCCACGGCGTCACGCGCGTGTCCGACGACTTCGACAGCCTGGCACAGGCCATGGCCAGCGACTATCGCGTGATCTGTCCCGACGTGGTCGGCCGCGGGCGTTCCGGCTGGCTGGCCAACCCGGAGTTCTACCGCGTGCCGCAGTATGTGAGCGACATGGTGACCCTGCTGGCGCGCGTGCTGGACTATGGCGAGCGCCAGACGGTGGACTGGTTCGGCACCTCGATGGGCGGCCTGATCGGCCTGGGCCTGGCGTCCTTGCCGCACAGCCCCGTCAGCAAGCTGATTCTCAACGATATCGGCCCGACCCTGGCGCCGGAAGCCCTGCAGCGCATCGGCGACTATATCGGCCAGGATCTGCGCTTCGATTCCTTTGACCAGGGCGCTGCCTTTGTGCGCGCCGTGTCGGCCAGTTTCGGCCCGCACACGGAAGCGCAATGGCACAAGCTGGCCCAGGACGTGTTGCGCCAGGACAAGGACGGCTACTGGCGCCGCCATTACGATATGGGCCTGGCGCTGCCGTTCCGTTCGGCCACGCCGGAATCGGCCGCGCGCGACGAAGCCATGCTGTGGGCCGCCTACGATGCCGTGCGCTGCCCGACCCTGCTGGTGCGTGGCGCCGAATCGGACCTGCTGACGCACGACACGGCGCAAGCCATGTTGCAGCGTGGCCCCAAAGCGCAACTGGTGGAAATTGCCGGCGTCGGCCATGCGCCCACCTTTATCCATGAAGATCAGATCGCCATTGCGCGCCAGTTCCTGCTGAACAAGTAAAAGTGTTACCGAATTTGTCATACGATTTTGAAACAAACAGAAAGAAAAGCATGGAAATTACCCGCTTGCATGTAGGCAAACGCCTGTCCGAAGTCGCCATCCACAATGGCACCATTTACCTGGCCGGCCAGATCGCCGAAGACACCACCCAGGATATCGTCGGCCAGACCCGCGAAGTGCTGGGCCATGTCGACCGCCTCCTGATGGAAGCGGGCAGCGACAAGACCTGCATCCTGTCGTGCCAGATCTATATTGCCGACATGCAGCACTTTGCCGGCATGAATGAAGTGTGGGACGACTGGGTGGCCTCGGGCCACACGCCGCCGCGCGCCACCGTCGAAGCCAGATTGGCCAACCCGGCTTGCCTGGTTGAAATCGTCATCATCGCTGCAGAACGCTAAGGTCACCATGGTTTCCACTTCGGCCCCGAATAGCGCCACCACGGATCAACTGGTCGAGGGCCTGAGTGCGCCGGACAGCGCGCGCGTGCTCGATGCGCTGGCCTATGCGACCGAAGCGTATGGCGACAAGCTGACCTTTGCCGGCCGCCCGGCGCTCGACTTCGCCATCGGCGTGGCCACCACCCTGGCCTTCCTGCGCAGCGATGCGGAAACCCGGATTGCCGGCCTGATGTTCGAGCTGACCCTGCTCGAACCCGATACGGCGGCCGATATCGAACCGCGCTTCGGCAAGCAGGTGTGCGACCTGGCCACCGGCGTGCGCCAGCTGATACGGCTGCGCGCGCTGACCCAGACCTCGCATGCGGGCGGCGCCGGTGGGCGCGGCAAGAATGCGGCCCAGCAAGCCGTGGCGCAAGTGGAAACCCTGCGCAAGATGCTGCTGGCGATGGCGTCGGACATGCGCGTGGTGCTGGTGCGCCTGGCGTCGTGCGTGACCACCCTGCGTTATTTTGCGGAATTGAAGTTGTTCAATGACATGACGCGCGAATACGGCCGGGAAACCCTGGACCTGTACGCGCCGCTGGCCAACCGGCTCGGCATCTGGCAGCTGAAGTGGGAACTGGAAGACCTGTCGTTCCGCTTTATCGAACCGGACGCCTACAAGCGCATCGCCAAGATGCTGGAAGAAAAGCGCATGATGCGCGAGGGTTTTGTTTCCTCGGCGATCTTGCGCCTGCAGACGGAACTGGCGTCGGCCGGCATCCAGGCCGAAGTGTTCGGCCGCCCGAAACATATCTACAGCATCTGGAACAAGATGCGCGGCAAGGAGCTGGACTTTACGGCCTTGTACGATGTGCGCGCGTTTCGCGTGATCGTCGCCGATGTGAAGACCTGCTACACGGTGCTGGGCGTGGTGCACAATATCTGGACCCCGATCCCGAAGGAATTCGACGACTATATCTCGCGCCCGAAACCGAACGGCTACCAGTCGCTGCACACGGTGGTGATGGCCGATGACAGCCGGCCGCTGGAAGTGCAAATCCGCACCAACGAAATGCACAGCTTTGCCGAATACGGCGTGGCCGCGCACTGGCGCTACAAGGAAGAGGGCGGCTCGAACTTTGCCGGTCAAAAATACGACGAAAAGATCGCCTGGCTGCGCCAGTTGCTGGCGTGGAAGAGCGATGTGGCCGATGCTGTCGTCGGCCAGGAAGAAATCCAGCGTGAATGGGTGGAAAAGCTCAAGTCCGCCACCCTGGACGACCGCATCTTCGTCATGACGCCGCAGGCGCGCGTGCTGGAGCTGCCGGTCGGCGCCACCCCGGTCGACTTTGCCTACCACCTGCATAGTGACGTCGGTCACCGTTGCCGCGGCGCCAAGGTCGACGGCGTGATGGTGCCGCTGAACACCCAGCTGAAAAACGGCCAGACCTGCGAAATCATCACCGCCAAGGGCGCGCCGGGCACGGCCGGGCCGTCACGCGACTGGCTCAGCGCCGGCTACGCCGTCAGCACCCGCACGCGCTCGAAAATCCGCGCCTGGTTCCATGCGATCGACATGCAGGAAACCCTGGGCCACGGCCGCGCGCTGGTGGAAAAATCGTTGCAGCGCGAAGGCAAGACCGCCGTCAACCTCGAAGCGCTGGCGCACAAGCTGGGGTTCGGCAAGGTCGATGAACTGTTTTTGTCGGTCGGCAAGGACGAATTCAGCCTGCGTCATGTGGAGCAGGCGCTGCACGACAACGGCGAAGTGGCGGCACCGGAAGACGCCGTGCTGGTCGGCAAAAGCCGCGCCTCCAGCGTGGAGCAGGGCGCCAAGTCCGGCGTGCTGGTGGTCGGTACCGAAGGCCTGATGACGGTGCTGGCCAAATGCTGCAAGCCGGCGCCGCCGGACAGCATCGTCGGTTTTGTCACGCGCGGCAAGGGCGTCTCGATCCACCGCGCCACTTGCAAGAACTTCGAGGAAATGCGCGCCAAGGCGCCCGAACGCGTGATTTTCACGGAGTGGGGCAGCACCGGCGGACACGATACGGTGTATCCGGTCGACATCTTCATCCTCGCCGGCGACCGCCAGGGCCTGCTGCGCGATATCTCCGAGATCTTCTCGCGTGAAAAAATCAACGTCATCGGCGTCAACACGCAAAGCGCCAAGGGCCAGGCCCGCATGACCTTTACGGCCGAGATCAGCTCGACGGCGCAGTTGCTGAAAGCCTTGAATGTGATCAAGGACGTCAGCGGCGTGCTGGAAGCGCGGCGCAGCTGATGCTTGCCTGCAAAGGCCCGGGCCGGCCGCATGGCGACGGGCGCTGACCGCCTTCGCTGTGCCCCGTGGCGCCCCGCCGCGCGGTCTGTTGTCATTATTTTCCATCCGGATAAGATGGCAATTGACTTAAGTTCTTGATGGCAATACACTGCAAATTGAACATTTTGCAATTTATTTTGCCGCGGCATGCAGTTTCGCCACGTTTATGTTGTCCATTGCGCGATCAGGCATGCGCCAGGTGTTTCTCGCGTACCGCAGATTGCACCCGGAAATACCACCCTCTCCCTATCGTCGGACATCATGAATCGCATCTACCGCTCCATCTGGAACCAGGCCACCGGCGCCTACGCAGCTGTTTCCGAAAACGTCAAATCGGCCGGCAAGCGCTCGATGCCCGGCAGCGCCGGCGGCGGCGCGCATTTTGCCCTGACCAGCATGGCGGCGGCGCTGATGCTGGGCTATGGCAGTCTTGCGCTGGCGGGGCCCACCGGTGGCACGGTGGTGGCGGGCCAGGCGAACATCACCGGCGCGCCCGGTTCGACGGTGATCAAGCAGGGCAGCCAGAACGCGGTCATCAACTGGGCCAACTTCAATATCAACAAGGGCGAGTCGGTGCAGTTCGTGCAGCCGAACAGCAATGCGGTGGCGCTGAACCGCGTGCTGGGCAGTGACGGCACCACCATCCTGGGCAATCTGTCGGCCAACGGCAAGGTGTTTGTCGTCAATCCGAACGGCATCCTGTTCGGTAAAGAAGCCTCCGTGAATACGGCCGGCCTGGTGGCCTCCACGCTCGATATCAATAACGCCGACTTCATGTCGGGTAACTATAAATTTTCCGGCAACGGCACCGGCAAGGTACTGAACCAGGGGTCGATCAGCGCGCCGGGCGGCTATGTCGCCTTGCTGGGCGCGAATGTGTCGAACGAAGGCACGATCAACGCCCGCCTCGGTTCGGTGGCGCTGGCGGCGGGCCGCGCCATCACGCTGGATGTGGCCGGCGACGGCTTGCTGAACGTGGCGGTGGACCAGGGTGCGGTGGGCGCGCTGGTGCAAAATGGCGGCCTGATCCAGGCCGATGGCGGCAGCGTGCTGCTGACCGCCCAGGCCGCCGGCGACCTGCTGAAAACCGTGGTCAACAATACCGGCGTGATCGAAGCGCACACCATCGATACGCGCAGCGGCACCATCAAGTTGCTGGGCGACATGCAGAGCGGCACCGTCAACGCCGGTGGCACGCTGGACGCCAGCGCGCCGGCGGGCGGCAAGGGCGGCTTTATCGACACCTCGGCCGCGTATGTGAATATCGCCGACGGCATCAAGGTGACAGCCAAGGCGGCCAAGGGCCTGTCCGGCACCTGGCTGATCGATCCGGTTGACTTCAATATCGCGGCCACCGGCGGCAACATGAGCAGCGCGGCCCTGACGACCAGCCTGGCGGCGGCTGACGTGCAGATCCAGAGCACCAACGGTAGCGGCGGCACGGCCGGCGACATCAACGTCAACGATACCGTCTCATGGTCGGCGAATAAATTGACGCTGACGGCGCAAAACAATATCAACATCAACCGGCCGCTGCGCGGTTCCGGCACGGCCAGCCTGGCGCTGGAATACGGGCAGAGCGCGGTCGCCGCCGGCAATACGTCCACCTATAATGTCAAGGCCGAGATCGACCTGCCAGCGGGCAATAACTTCAGCACCAAGCTGGGCAGCGATACGGTGACGGCGACGACCTACACGGTGATCAACAGCCTGGGCGCGGCCACCAGCACCAGCGGCACCGATTTGCAGGGCCTGAAAAATGCGTTGTCCGGCAACTTCGTGCTGGGCGCCAATATCGACGCCACCGGCACGTCGAGCACGGGGATGTGGGGCGCCAACGGCTTTACGCCGATCGGCACCACCGCAACGCCATTCACCGGCCAGTTCGACGGCCTGGGCCATGTCATCACCGGCTTGACCAGCGGCACCACTACCGGCAACGCCGGCGTCGGCTTGTTCGGCACCATCAGCACCACGGCAAATGTGCGCAATATCGGCATGGTCGGGGTCGCAATCACGGGCAATGCGCCGAACGGCACCTACGGTTATATTGGGGGGCTGGTCGGCATCAATAACGGCACCATCAATAACGCATATGTCACTGGCTCGGTCAGCAGCCCGGCCAACGCGGTGATGGGCGGCCTGGTCGGGAAAAACGCCGGCACCATCCGCAACAGCTACAACAGCGCTACCGTCACCGCGCCGGGCCTGAGCGTCGTCATCGGCGGCCTGGTCGGCATGACCAACAGTTTAAGCAAGATCAGCAGCAGTTATAACAGCGGCGCGGTGACCGCGGCTGTCAATCATGCCGGCGGCCTGGTCAACTACAACCTGGCAGCATCGTCGACAGTTTTAACACCGGCGCCGTGACCGGCAAACTCGGCGCCGGCGGCATCGCCGTCACCAACCGCACCAACGGCACCATCAGCAACAGCTACAGCACCGGCGCCGTCACGGGCAACGGGCAAGCCGGCGGCCTGGTCGGCTATAACTATGCGACGGCGCAAATCAACAACAGCTACGCCACCGGAACGGTGACCAATCCCGGCATTGCCGTCGCCGGCGGCACCGCCACCGGTGGCCTGGTCGGCGATAACCGTGGACTCATCGCTAACGGTTATGCCACCGGCGCGGTGAACGGCAACAATGCGGTGGGCGGCGTGGTGGGCGCGATGTCCTCGACGGGCGCCTCGCTGACGAATGTCTATTCGTCCGGCGCCGTGGCCGTGATCGCCAGCGGCGCCGGTGTGGTGGGCGGCGTGGTCGGCACCATGAGCGGCACCAGTACGGTCAACAGGGGGTATTTCAATGCGACGCAGAATCCGACGCTGGCGGGCGTCGGCGTCAATACCGGCAGTGGAGCCGTCACCTCGGTCACCGGCCTGACCTCGGCGCAAATGCAAACCGGATCGAGCTTCACCAACTTCAACTATACGACCACGACTGGCCTGACCGGCAATAACTGGGTCATGGTCGATACCGACGGCACGCTCAACAACAGCGGCGGCGCGCTGGGCGCCACCGGACCGATGTTGTCGTCCGAGCACAGCAGCACGATCAAATCGGCGCATCAATTGCAATTGATGGCGATGAACCTGGCCGGCAATTACACCTTTGGCAAGGATATCAATGCCGCCGCCACCGGCGCTACCGGCGACGTCTGGAATGGCGGCAGCTTCATTCCGGTCGGCACCGACACGTCGGCGCCGTTCACCGGCACCCTGGACGGCGCCGGCCATGTCGTGTCAGGCCTGATCATCAACCGTCCCACCACGAATTTCAACGGCTTGTTCGGCGCCACGTCGGGCACGGCGATCGTGCGCGATATCGGCCTGGAAGGCGGCAGCATCACCGGCAAGAATGCCACGGGCGCGCTGGTCGGCAACAATCTGGGTCTCGTCAGCGGCAGTTACAGCACCGCCAGCGTGACCGGCGGCACCCAGGTCGGCGGCCTGGCCGGCGCGAACGGCATCGGCGGCACCGTCACCAACAGTTACGCCAGCGGCGCCGTCGCCGGCACCGGCGTCATCGGCGGCCTGGCCGGCTTGAATAGCGGCACGCTGACCAACAACCATGCCAGCGGCGCCGTCACCGGCGGCAGCTCGCCGGGCGGCCTGGTCGGCAGCAATGGCGGCAGCGCCAGCGGCAACTTCTGGGATACCACGACCAGCGGCCAGTTGAGCAGCGCGACCGGCACCGGCCTGAGCACCGCGCAAATGAAATCGCTGGCCACCTACAGCGGCGCGTCATGGGACCTGGCCGGCGCATGGATCGTCTACGACAGCTATGCCTATCCCTTGCTGCGCGCCTTCATGACGCCGCTCCAGGTGACGTTTGCCTCGAACGCCAGCAAGACCTACGACGGCACCAACAGCTGGACGGCGCCAGACTACACGTTTTCGAACCCGAACGTCTCGCTGTCCGGTTCGCTGAACTACGGCGCGGCGGGCAACGCCGTCAACGCCGGCACCTACGCCATCACGGCCGGCGGCCTGTATTCCGGCCAGCACGGGTATGCGATCACGTCGAATAGCGCGACCTTGACCATCAACAAGCTGGGCGTGACCTTGAGCGGCGCGTCGGTGGCCAGCCGCGCGTATGACGGCACCACGGCCGCCAGCCTGCTTGGCGGCACGCTGAACGGCGTGCTGTCGCAGGACAACGTCAATATCGCCTACAACACCGGTACCTTCGACACCAAGGATGCCGGTACCGGAAAAACCGTCACGGCGCTGCTCACCGGCAGCGCCAGCGGCAACTATGCGGTGACGGCGAGCGGCTTGACGGGCGCGATCACGACCAAGCTCTTGACCTGGAGCGGCTTGACCGCGGCCAATAAAGTCTATGACGGCACCAAAGCGGCCACCGTCACCGGCGGCTCCTTGAACGGTCTGGTCGGCAGCGAAACGGTGACTTGGGTCGCCAACGGCCTGTTTTCCGACAGCAACGCCGCGAATGGCAAGACCGTTACTGTCAGCACCGTCCTGAGCGACGGCAGCAATGGCGGCCTGTCGGCCAACTACCGGATCTCCAATTCGGTCACGCCGGCCAACGTCACGAAAAAAGTGTTGACGCTGACCGGCGCGATAGCGGACAACAAAGTCTACAACGGTTTGACGGCGGCCACGTTTACCGGCGGCACCCTGAGCGGCTTTGTCGGGTCGGAAACGGTCATCCTGGACAGCTTGGCCGGCAGCTTCGGCGACAAGAACGCCGGCAACGGCAAGGCCGTGACGGTGACCGGCGGCACCTTGAGCAACGGCAACAACGGCGGCCTGTTCGTCAATTATTCGGTCGGCAGCGTCACGGGCTTGTCCGCCAACGTCACGCAAAAAGCGCTGACGGTCAGCGGCGTCGCGGTCGGCAGCAAGGCGTATGACGGCAACACGTCGGCGACGGTGACAGGCGGCACCTTGAGCGGCCTGGCCGGCTCGGAAACGCTGGGCCTGTCGAGCCTGAGCGGCGTGTTCAGCGACAAGAACGCGGGCGCAAGCAAGGCCGTGACGGTGACCGGCGGCGCCTTGAGCGACGGCGGCAACGGCGGCCTGGCCAGCAACTATACGGTCGGCGCGGTGACCGGCGTGACGGCCAGCATCACGCAAAAAGCGCTGACGCTGAGCGGCCTGAGCGCCAGCGCCAAGGCGTATGACGGCAATGCCAATGCGACGCTCTCCGGCGGCACCTTGAGCGGCATGGTCGGCGGTGAAACGGTGACCGTGTCCGGCCAGAGCGGCGCGTTCAGCGACAAGAACGCCGCCACCGGCAAGACCGTGACGGTGTCCGGCGTGACGCTGGCCGACGGCAGCGGCCTGGCCAGCAATTATTCGGTGACCGCTCCGACCGGCTTGACGGCCGACATCACGAAAAAAGCGCTGACGATCAGTGGCATCACGGCCGCCAACCGGGCCTACACCGGCACTACCGCGGTCAGCCTGGGCGGTACCGTGATTCTCGACGGCCTGGTCGGTGCGGAAGGCGTCGGCGTCGGCGGCATGGTCGGTGTCTTTGCCGACAAGAACGTCGGCACCGGCAAGGCCGTCACCATCACCGGCGCGGTCATGACCGTCGGCAGCAACGGCGGCCAGGTCAGCAACTACACGATCAGCAATCCGACCGGCGTGACGGCCAATATCACCAAGGTGACCATTTCTGCGGTCACCAGTATCGTGGTCGACAGCAAGGCTTACGACGGCGGCCTGAACGCCACCGTCAATGCGGCTGGCGCCACGTTCAACGGCATCAAACTCAGCGACAGCCTGACGGTCAGCGCGACGACGTCCACGTTCGCCGACAAGAACGTCGGCAATGGCAAGACGGTGTCGATCAGCGGCATCGGGCTGGGCGGCACCGACGCCGGCAACTACAACCTGGCCAGCAGCACCAGCAGCAGCACCGGCAATATCACGCCGAAAGCGCTGACAGTATCGGGCTTGACGGCCGGCACGCGCGCCTACGACGGCACGGCGACGGCGACCTTGAGCGGCGGCACCTTGAACGGCGTGATCAGCGGCGAAACGCTGGTGATCAACGGCGGCAGCGCTCTGTTCGCCGACAAGAACGTCGGCGCGGCCAAGGCCGTCACTGTCAGCGGCGTCGGCCTGCTGGATGGCACTGGCCTGGCCAGCAATTACTCGGTGACCAATCCGACCGGCGTCACCGGCGACATCACTGCCAAAGCGCTGACGGTGTCGGGCATGACGGCTGGCAGCAAGGTCTATGACGGCTTGCTGGCCGCGACGCTTGCCGGCGGCAATTTGAACGGTCTGGTCAGCGGTGAAACGCTGGTCTTGTCGGGGGGCAGCGGCGTATTCGGCGACAAGAACGTCGGCGCGGCCAAGGCCGTCACTGTCAGCGGCGTCGGCTTGCTGGATGGCACTGGCCTGGCCAGCAACTACTCGGTGACCAATCCGACCGGCGTGACCGGCACGATCACGCAAAAAGCGCTGACGCTATCGGGCACGCTGTCGGCCAGCGACAAGGTCTATGACGGCTTGACTGCGGCCGCCATTTCCGGCGGCGCCGTCAGCGGCTTCGTCGGCACCGAAACCGTCAGCCTGTCCGGCTTGTCCGGCGCGTTTGCCGACAAGAATGCCGGCAACGCCAAGGCCGTGACGGTTTCCGGCGCCACCTTGGCCGACGGCAGCAACGGCGGCCTGGCCAGCAACTATTCGGTCGTCGCCAGTGCCAGCCTGACAGCCAGCATCACGCAAAAAGCGCTGACGGTCACCGGCGCGACGGCGGCCAACCGGGTCTATGACGGCACGCTCAACGCGAGCATCAGCGGCGGCGCCTTGAGCGGCCTGGTCGGTTCGGAAACGGTCGGCCTGACCACCTTGTCCGGCGCGTTCGTCGACAAGAACGTCGGCACCGCCAAGGCGGTCACCGTCAGCGGCGCGGGCTTGACGGATGGCGGCAATGGCGGCCTGGCGGCCAACTACACGGTGACCAGCCCGAGCGGCCTGGTCGCCAACGTGACGAAGGCGACCATCGGCAGCTTGAGCAATATCACGACGGTCGACAAGGCATACGATGCCAGCACCAAAGCGACCGTCAGCGGCGCGACGTTCAACGGCATGGCCAGCGGCGACAGCCTGTCGCTGAGCGGCACCGCCGTGTTCGCCGACATGAACGTCGGCACGGCCAAGGCGGCCACCGTCAGCGCCCTGACGCTGGGCGGCCTGGATGCCGGCAACTACAACCTGACGCCGACGACCGGCAGCGGCACCGGCAATATCACGCCAAAAGCGATCACCGTCGTCGGCATGACGGCGGTCAACAAGGTCTACGATGGCAATACCAAGGCAACCTTGTCGGGCGGTTCGCTGAGCGGCCTGGTCGGCTCGGAAACGCTGGGTTTGAGCGGCTTGACAGCCAGTTTCGCCGACAAGAACGCCGGCAACACCAAGACGGTGACGGCGAGCGGTTCGGTGCTGGTCAACGGCAGCAACGGCGGCCTGGCCAGCAATTATTCGGTCACCGACCCAACCGGCTTGACGGCCAATATCACCCAAAAAGCGTTGACGGTGACGGGCATGACGGCCGGCACCCGGGTGTATGACGGCACGACGGCGGCGAGCTTGTCCGGCGGCGCCTTGTCCGGTCTGGTCAGCGGTGAAACGCTGGTGCTCAACGGCGGCAGCGGCGCGTTCGCCGACAAGAACGCCGGCGCGGCCAAGGCCGTCACGGTCAGTGGCGTCAGCCTGGGCAATGGCACCGGCCTGGCCGGCAATTACACGGTCGCCAATCCGACCGGCGTGACCGGCACGATCACGCAAAAAACGTTGACGGTCAGCGGTGCGACGGCGGGCAACAAGGATTACGACGGCAGCACCAAGGCCACGTTGTCGGGCGGCACGCTCGATGGCTTGATCGTTGGCGAAACCTTGACGCTGGCCGGCGCGTTCGTCGACAAGAATGCGGCGTCCAGCAAAGCGGTGACGGTCAGTGTCGGCGACGGCAGCGGCCTGGCCGGCAACTACGCGCTCAGCAACCCGACCGGTCTGACAGCGACCATCACACCCAAAGCCGTCAGCGTCAGCGGCGCGACGGCGGGCAACAAGGTCTATGATGGCAGCATGACGGCCACGTTGTCGGGCGGCACGCTCGATGGCTTGATCGTCGGCGAAACCTTGACGCTGGCCGGCGCGTTCGCGGACCAGAATGCGGCATCCAGCAAGGCGGTGACGGTCAGTGTCGGCAATGGCAGCGGCGTGGCCGGCAACTACGCGCTCAGCAACCCGAACGGTCTGACGGCGGCCATCACGCCCAAAGCGGTCAGCGTCAGCGGCGCGACGGCGGGCAACAAGGACTATGACGGCAGCACCAAGGCGACATTGACGGGCGGCACGCTCACTGGCCTGATTGGCGGCGAAACCTTGACACTGGCCGGCACGTTCGCCGACAAGAATGTCGCGTCCGACAAGTTGGTCACGGTCAGTGTCAACAACGGCAGCGGTCTGGCTGGCAACTACGCGCTCAGCAACCCGACCGGTCTGACAGCGACCATCGCGCCCAAAGCGTTGAGCGTGACCGGCATCACGGCCGGCAACAAAATCTACGATGGCAAGACGACTGCCAGCGTGAACACCCTTGATGCGACGTTCGACGGCATGGTGGCCGACGACAAGCTGACAGCTTCTGCCAATGGCGTGTTTGCCGACAAGAATGCAGCGACGGATAAAACCGTCACCATCAGCGGTATCGCACTGGGCGGTGCGGATGCGGGCAATTACAAGCTCGCCAGCACCAGCGCCACCAGCAAGGCCGATATTACGGTCAAGGCCCTGACGCTGAGCGGTTTGACGGCGGACAGCAAAACCTATGACGGCACCAAAACGGCAGCCGTCAACACCGCCGGCGCCAGGTTCGACGGCATCGTCAGCGGCGATGCACTGACGGCTGGCGCCAGCGCCGAATTCAGCGACAAGAACGCGGCGACGGGTAAAACTGTCACCCTCAGCGGCATCGCGCTGGGTGGTACGGATGCCGGCAATTACAAGCTCGACAGCGCCAGCACCAGCGCCACCACCAAGGCCGATATTACGGCCAGGGGGCTGGCGCTGAGCGGTTTGACGGCCGACAGCAAAACCTATGACGGCACCAAAGCGGCAGTGGTCAACACCGCTGGCGCCAGGTTCGACGGCATCGTCAGCGGCGATGCACTGACGGCCGGCGCGAGCGCCGAGTTCAGCGACAAGAACGCTGCCAGCGGCAAAACCGTCACCTTCAGCGGTATCGCGCTGGGTGGCGCGGATGCCGGCAATTACAAGCTCGACAGCGCCAGCACCAGCGCCACCACCAAGGCCGATATTACGGCCAAGGGCCTTGCGCTGAGCGGTTTGACGGCCGACAGCAAAACCTATGACGGCACCAAAGCGGCAGTGGTCAACACCGTTGGCGCCAGGTTCGACGGCATCGTCAGCGGCGATGCACTGACGGCCGGCGCGAGCGCCGAGTTCAGCGACAAGAACGCTGCCAGCGGCAAAACCGTCACCTTCAGCGGTATCGCGCTGGGTGGCGCGGATGCCGGCAATTACAAGCTTGACAGCACCAGCGTCACCACCAAGGCCGATATTACGGCCAGGGGCCTGACGCTGAGCGGTTTGACGGCCGACAGCAAAACCTATGACGGCACCAAAGCGGCAGTCGTCAACACCGCCGGCGCCAGGTTCGACGGCATCGTCAGCGGCGATGCACTGACGGCTGGCGCCAGCGCCGAGTTCAGCGACAAGAACGCCGCGACGGGCAAAACCGTCACCATCAGCGGCATCGCGCTGGGTGGCGCGGATGCCGGCAATTACAAGCTCGACAGCGCCAGTACCAGCACCACGGCCGATATCACGGCCAAGGCCCTGACGATCAATGGTCAGGTTGCCGGTAACAAGGTCTACGACGGCAACACGCAAGCGACGCTGTCGGGCGGAACTTTGAGCGGTCTGGTCGGCTCGGAAACGCTGGGCATCGCCGGTCAAAGCGCGACGTTCAACGACAAGAACGCCGCCAATGGCAAAACCGTGACCGTGACCGGCACGACCTTGCTCGACACCGCCAACGGCCTGGCCAGCAACTATACGGTCAGCAACCCGACCGGCTTGACGGCCAGCATTACGGCCAAGGCATTGATGGTGACGGGCCAGTTGGCTGGCAATAAAGTCTACGACGGCAATACCGTCGCCAGCCTGTCCGGCGGCGCCTTGATTGGCCTGGTGGCCGGCGAAACCCTGGGCTTGGCTGGCCAGACGGCGGTGTTCAGCGACAAGAACGCGGCCAATGGCAAGACGGTGACGGTCACCGGCACCACCCTGGTCGATACCGCTACCGGTCTGGCCAGCAACTACACGGTCAGCAATCCGACTGGCCTGACGGCCAGCATCACGGCCAAGGCCCTGACGGTAACGGGTCAACTGGCGGGCAATAAAGTCTATGACGGCAATGCCCAAGCCAGCCTGTCCGGCGGCGCCTTGAGCGGCCTGGTGGCCGGTGAAACGCTGGGTTTGGCCGGTCAGACGGCGTTGTTCAGCGACAAGAACGCGGCCAATGGCAAAGCCGTGACGGTGACGGGAACGACCCTGGTCGATACCGCTACCGGTCTGGCCAGCAACTACACGGTCAGCAATCCGACCGGCCTGACGGCCAGCATTACGGCCAAGGCCTTGACGGTGACGGGTCAGCTGGCTGGCAATAAAGTCTATGACGGCAACACGGCGGCGCAATTGTCCGGCGGCGCCTTGAGCGGCCTGGTTGCTGGCGAGACCCTGGTGATCGGCGGCCAGAACGCGGTGTTTGCCGGCAAGAACGCCGGCACCGCCAAGACCGTGACCATGACGGGCACGACCCTGGTCGATACGGCCAGCGGCCTGGCCAGCAACTATACGGTCAGCAACCCGACCGGCCTGACGGCCAGCATCACGCCGAAAGCCCTGACGGTGGCCGGTCAATTGGCCGGTAACAAGGTCTATGACGGCACGACGGCGGCGCAGTTGTCCGGCGGCGTGCTGGCGGGCCTGGTGGCAGGCGAAAGCCTGGGTCTGGCGGGCCAGGTGGCAACATTTGCCGACAAGAACGCGGCCACCGCCAAGGCGGTGACGGTGACCGGCACGACTTTGGTGAGCACCAGCACGGGTGCGGCCAGCAACTATACGGTCAGCAATCCGACCGGCTTGACGGCCAGCATTACGGCCAAGGCCCTGAGGGTGACGGGCCAGCTGGCGGGCAATAAAGTCTATGACGGCAATGCCCAAGCCAGCCTGTCCGGCGGCGCCTTGAGCGGCCTGGTGGCCGGTGAAACGCTGGGCTTGGCTGGCCAGACGGCGCTGTTCAGCGACAAGAACGCGGCCAATGGCAAGGCTGTAACGGTAACGGGCACGACCCTGGTCGATACGGCCACCAGCCTGGCCCGCAACTATACGGTCAGCAACCCGACCGGCCTGACGGCCAGCATTACGCAAAAGGCCTTGATGGTGACGGGGCAACTGGCCGGCAACAAGGTCTACGATGGCAATACCGTGGCCTCGGTCAGTGGCGGCAGCCTGAGCGGATTGGTCGGTACTGAAACACTGGGTATCGCCGGCCAGAGCGCCGTGTTCAGCGACAAGAACGCGGCCAATGGCAAGGCTGTCACGGTCACCGGCACGACCCTGCTTGATGGCACGGGTTCGGCATCGAACTACTCAGTCAGCAACCCGACCGGCTTGACGGCCAGCATCACGGTCAAGGCTTTGACGGTGACAGGGCAGCTGGCCGGCAACAAGGTCTACGATGGCAATACCGTGGCCTCGGTCAGTGGCGGCAGCCTGAGCGGATTGGTCGGTACTGAAACACTGGGTATCGCCGGCCAGAGCGCCGTGTTCAGCGACAAGAACGCGGCCAATGGCAAGGCTGTCACGGTAACGGGCACGACACTGGTCGATACGGCCACCGGCCTGGCCCGCAACTATACGGTCAGCAATCCGGCCGGTCTGACGGCCAGCATTACGGCCAAGGTCCTGACGGTAACTGGCCAGCTGGCCGGCAATAAAGTCTATGACGGCAATGCCCAAGCCAGCCTGTCCGGCGGCGCCTTGAGCGGCCTGGTGGCGGGCGAAAGCCTGGGCCTGGCCGGCCAGACGGCAACATTTGCCGACAAGAACGCGGCCACCGCCAAGGCGGTGACGGTGACCGGCACGACTTTGGTGAGCACCAGCACGGGTTCGGCCAGCAACTATACGGTCAGCAATCCGACCGGCTTGACGGCCAGCATCACGCCAGCCAGCCTGCTGGTGCGCGCCACGAGTGCCGCGTCGCGCGTGTATGACACCACCACCAACGCCAGCGTGACCCTGGGCGACAACCGTATCGCCGGCGACGTGCTGACCATCAGCAACAGCGGCGCCAGCTTTGCCGACAAGAACGCAGGCGCCAACAAGACGGTGACCGTGAACGGCATTGCGCTCGGCGGCGCGGATGCGGGCAACTATATTGTCAACACGACGGCGACCACCACCGCCAGCATCACGCAGGCGGCGCTAGGGGGCAAGGTGGACAACGCCGAGAAAGACCAGGGCCGCGCCAATCCCGCCTTTACGGCCAGCTACACGGGCTTGCTGGGCGGCGACACGCTGGCGAACGAGGTCAGCGGCAACCTGGCGTTCACCACGCCGGCGACCACCGGCTCGCCATCGGGCAGCTATGTGGTGTCGGCGGCCGGCCAGGCATCGACCAACTATGCGCTGACCTACACGCCGGGCGTGCTGACGGTCAATCCGACCGAAGCGCTGCAAAGCGCGGTGGCCAGCGTGATCGCGGCGGTCAATGTGGCGCCATCGCAAGGCAATATGGTGCAGGCCGAGGTGGTGGCGAAAGGGGAAACCGTCACCAGCAAGGAGGACGCGGTGCAGGTGGCGGTGGAGGGCAGCCAGCCGCAGCAGCAGGGCAGCGCGCCGGTGGTGCAGACGACGGCCTCGGTGAACAGCAATGTGTTGCCGGGCTTGCGCCTGAATGTGATTGATACGGGCCTGCGGCTGCCGGTGGGCACAGGCAACAGCAGCGTCGAAAGCGAGTAACAAGGCCGGTCAACACCGTCGCGCGGCAGGGCAGGCGTCCCAGGGCTGGCCGGGCTGCCTGCTTCAGGCGATCCGGTCGTGACTGTGGTCTTGCTGGTGCAGGCCCGCCATGCCGGCGGTTTCCGCCTGCAAGGTGATATGGTCGATGCCATGCTGGCTCAGCAGCATGGCCTTGATGGCGCGCAGCACCTGCGGCCAGTCTTGCAGTTCATTGATCTGCACGTGGCCGATCAGCGCCGGCTGGCCCGGCGACATGTCCCACACGTGCAGGTCGTGGACCGACAGCACGCCGGGAATCTGCTCGACGTCGGCGCCCACCCGCAGGTAGTCGATCTGGTGCGGCACGCCTTCCATCAGGAAGTGGTACGAGTCCTTCAACACCCCAAACGTCGATTTCAAAATCAGCAAGGAGACCAGCACCGACAGCAGCGGGTCGATCTGCATCCAGCCCGTGAAATAAATCACGGCGCCGGCGACGATGGCCGCCACCGAGCCCAGCAAGTCGCCCATCACGTGCACCAGCGCGGCGCGCGTGTTGACGCTGTCCTTGTCCTTTGACAGCACCCACGCCACCACCAGGTTGATCGCCAGGCCGATGACGGCCACTACCACCACCGTGTCGCCATGTACGGCTTCGGGGGCGGAAAAGCGCAGCACGGCTTCGTAGCAGATCCAGCCCACCACGCACAGCATGGCCAGGCCGTTGACGAAGGCGGCCAGCGCTTCGGCGCGGCCAAAGCCGAACGAGTGGCGCGGCGAAGGCGGGCGGCGCGCGATCACCTGCGCCAGCAGCGCCAGGCCCAGCGCGGCCGCATCGGTGACCATATGGCCGGCGTCGGAAATCAGGGCCAGCGAGTTGGACAGGAAACCGAAGGCCACTTCGACGCCGGCAAACGATAAGGTCAGGCCCAGCGCCCACGCCAGCACGCTTTGCTTGCGCCCCGTGAAGGAGTGGGTGTGCTTGGCGTCGCCTTTCAGGTGGGCGTGCAGATGGGTGTGGTCATGGTCGTTCTTGTTGTTCTTGTCGTGCATGGCGTTCTTTGTGGAATGATCTTGCCGCCAGTGTAAAGTAAAGGCCCGCGTGCCGTGGGAATGGCAGGCATAAAAAAGGCTATGTCACCGAAAGCAGTGGGAACGCCCAGCCGTTGCCGAGGTCTGACTGATCAGGTATTTCCTTCCAGGAGCCGATCGTGGACACCACCCAGTGGCAGATTTTCGCCGACCAATTTTCACAACTATCGTATCGCCAGCGTATTGCCAGCAGCAGCTTGTTGCGCATGCGCGCGCCGCAGGATCCGGCTGTCGCCCTGATTGAGCAGACAGCACAGGCGCAACTGCATTGCCCAGCCTGCCAATCGACCCATTTCCACCGCCACGGCCAGGCCCACGGCTTGCAACGCTATCGCTGTGTTCCTTGTGGCAAAACGTTCAATGCCTTGACCGGCACGCCGCTGGCGTATCTGCACCACAAGGAACGATGGCTGGCCTATGCGGATTGCCTGCTCAACTCGTTTTCGGTGCGCAAGGCAGCCCTGCAAGTGCATATCCATCGCAACACCAGCTTTCGCTGGCGCCATCGTTTTCTCGCGCTGGCCAAGACCGATCGGCCACATTGCCTGCACGGCATCGCCGAGGCCGACGAACTACATGTGCTGGAGTCGCAAAAAGGTTCACGGCACCTGACGCGGCCGGCACGCAGACGTGGTGGCCGCGCAGGCAAACGCGGCATTTCCAGTGAACAGGTATGTGTCCTGGTGGCGCGTGACCGCACCGGGCAAACCGTCGATTTCATCACTGGCCTGGGTCAGCTGACCAAGGCCAGGCTGCACGCCTGCCTGCCAGCGGTGATCGACCGCGATATTTTGTTGGTCAGTGATGGCCATCCGGCCTATTCCGTGTTTGCCAGGGAGCTCGGCATCCAGCATGCAGCCGTCAACTTGCGGGCCGGCGTCCGCGTGCGCGGTGCGGTGCACGTGCAGAACGTCAACGCGTATCACAGCCGGCTGCGTGGCTGGCTGCGCGCCTTTCATGGGGTCGCGACGCGTTATCTGCCCAACTACCTGGGCTGGCGCTGGATACTGGACGCCAGGAGAATCTTGTGCCCCGAAAGCTTGCTCAGGGCCACCTTGGGGACGTTCCCACATTTGATGGTGACATAGCCTAAAAAAACCTGCATGGCGTGAGCAATACAGGTTTTTTCCAAGCAAGCAGCAATTACGCAGTGGCAGCCGTCTCGCCGAACTTGCCTTCACGGAAGTCTTGCACCGCCTGGAATACCTCGGCCTGGGTATTCATCACGAAGGGACCGTACTGCGCGATAGGTTCGTTCAGCGGCTGGCCCGCCACCAGGATCACGCGGCCGCCTTCCGGCGCGGTGATGCGCACGCCGTCGCTGCCTTGTGTATTGGCGAAAATGGCCATGCGCAGGGCCGGCACCGCCTTGCCGTCGACCTCGACCGCGCCCCGGAAGGTGTACAAAAAGGCGTTATGGCCGGCCGGCAAGGGGTGCTCGAAGCTGGCGCCCGCCGGCAGGTCGATATCGAGGTACAGCGGTTCGGTGCGCTCGCGCTGCACCGCGCCCGCCACGCCATGGCTGCTGCCGGCGATCACTTGCACCGCCACGCCTGCATCCGTGGTATAGCGCGGAATCTCGCTGCTGTCGAAATCGCGGTACCAGGGTGTGCGCATCTTGTCGCTGGCGGGCAGGTTCAGCCACAATTGAAAACCTTCCATCACGCCCGCTTCCTGTTCCGGCATTTCCGAATGGATCACGCCGCTGCCGGCCGTCATCCATTGCACGCCGCCCGAGGTCAGCAGGCCTTCGTGGCCGGCGCTGTCGCGGTGCCGCATGCGGCCCGTGATCATGTACGACACGGTCTCGAAGCCGCGGTGCGGGTGCTCGGGAAAGCCGGCGATATAGTCGTTCGGCTGGTCGCTGGCAAAATTGTCGAGCATCAGGAACGGATCGAGGCGGCGCTGCAATTGCTGCGTCAGCACGCGGTTGATCTTCACGCCGGCGCCATCCATGACGGCCTGGCCGGCAATGACGCGCTCGACGGTGCGCGGTGCGGTGATGCTGGTAACGGTAGTGATAGCGTTCATGATGCTCTCCAGTTATTACTTTTCGGTGTGAAACAATCAGACGAGGATGGCGTTGATCTCGGCGTCCGCCTGGGCTTGCGCCTTGGCCACGGCTTCCGGACCCATGCCCATGCCTTCCGAATACACATACTGCACGTCGCTCAAGCCCAGGAAACCGAACATGGTGTTCAGGAACGGCACCTGGCTGTCGGTGGCGCCGTCACGGTGCAGGCCGCCACGCGACAGGCCCACATAGACTTTCTTGCCGGTCAACAGGCCTACCGGGCCTTTTTCCGTGTACTTGAACGTGACGTTGGCGCGGGCAATCGCGTCGAACCAGCTTTTCAGTTGCACGGTGATGCCGAAGTTGTACATCGGCGCGCCAACCACGATCACGTCGGCCGCCTGCACCTGGGCGATCAGTGCGTCGTCGAGGGCGATGCGGGCCGCCTGTTCGGCGGTGCGCTGCTCGGCTGGGGTGAACAGTGCCTGCAGGGTCGGTTCGTCCAGCACCGGATGCGGCTGGGCGGCCAGGTCGCGGCGCACCACGGCAGCGCCAGGGTTGGCGGCGAGAACCTTGGCGACCAGGGCGTCGGCCAGGCGGGTGGATGCGGAACCGGTGCTGCGGGCGCTGGAATTGATTTGCAGGATGTTCATCTTGTTTCTCCTTGTGAGTGAGGTGTCTTGCGATGGATGAACTATAGCAATTCCAAAATTGATGCGGAAGCCGTTAAAATGGATAACATTTATCCACTGATGGAACAATCAAGGAATGAATGCGATGGACATCGATCCCGGCGATTTGCTGCTGTTCGCCCGCGTGGTGGAATGCGGCAGTTTTTCGCGTGCCGCCGAGCGCGTCGACTTGCCCAAGTCGACCTTGTCGCGCCGTATTTCGCTATTGGAAGGCAAGCTGGGCGAGCGCCTGCTGCGGCGGACCACGCGCAAGCTGGTGCTGACCGAATTTGGCGCCAGCCTGCTGGAACACGCGCGCAAGGTGGTGGAAGAAACCGAGGCGGCCGGCGCGCTGGCCCAGCACCGCCAGGCCGGGCCCAGCGGCTTGCTGCGCATTTCGATGCCGGCCGACTTTGCCGATACCCTGATGCGACAAGTGCTGGCCGAGTTCGTGCGTCGCTATCCGGCGATTTCGCTGGAACTGGATCTGTCGGCGCGGCGCGTGGATTTGCTGGAGGAAAATTTTGATTTGGCGATACGCATGGGTAACCTGCCCGACGACGCCAGCCTGGCGGCGCGCCGCGTGGCCTTCAGCACCCTGGCGCTCTATGCGTCGCCGCAGTACACCAGCGTGCATGGCTTGCCCGAGCATCCCGACGATTTGTTCCGGCACGACCTACTCAGCTTGCCGCGTGCCCAGCATGGCCTGGTGCGCTGGACCCTGATACGCGGCAAGACCACCTGGGAGCGCGACTTGCCGGTGCGCCTGCTGGCCAATTCGCCGGAATTGCTGGTACGCATGGCCTGCACCGGGGTGGGCATCGCGGCCAGCACCGACCGCTTCGCCAAGGCTTATCTGCAAACGGGGGAACTGGTGCGCGTGCTGCCGGAGTGGAGTTTTCCGCTGGTCACGGGCTGGGCCGTGTTTCCCGGCCGGCGGCTGATGCCGGCCAAGACGCGCGCGTTTCTCAACCTGATGGAGGAGATGTACCAGATGGACATGCCGGTCTAAAACGTTACTTGGGAAAATTACCCATCACTTCACCAAGCTGCACCGGCCCGGCCGGCTGCCACGCCGGGTTGAACTGCAGCGTGTCTTTCGGGAACAGCATGACCACGGTCGAGCCCAGCAGGAAGCGGCCCAGCTCTTCGCCTTTTTTCAGCACGATATTGTCGTTGGCATAGCTCCAGTCGCGCACTTGCCCCGAGCGCGGCGGGTTGACCACGCCGTGCCAGACGGTGGCCATGCTGCCGACGATGGTGGCGCCCACCAGGGTCATCACGAAGGGACCGTTGGCGGTGTCGAACACGCACACCACGCGCTCGTTGCGGGCGAACAGGCCGGGAATGCCGCGCGCGGTGGTCGGGTTCACGGAAAACAATTCGCCCGGCACATAGATCATGCGCGTCAGGCGGCCGTCGCACGGCATGTGGATGCGGTGGTAGTCGCGCGGGCTCAGGTACAGGTTGGCGAAGCTGCCGTGCTCGAATTGCGCCGCCAGCGCCGCATCGCCGCCAACCAGCGCGGTGGTGCTGAAATGATGGCCCTTGGCCTGGAAGATCTGGTCCTTGTCGATGGCGCCGAACTGGCTGATGCGGCCGTCGACGGGGCAGACATAATCGGCTTGTGCGATCGGACGCACGCCGGGGCGCAGCGCGCGGGTAAAAAAATCGTTGAAGCTGGTGTAGTGCGTGATGTCCGGGTCGAGCGCCTCATCCATGTTGACGTTGTAGCGGCCGACGAACCAGCGGATCAGCCGGGTGGTCATCGAACCGCCTTTGGCGCCGGCGACGCGGCCGGCGAAATTGGTCAATGCTCCCTTGGGCAGCAGGTATTGGGGCAGGACGGCGAGACGGGACACGATAGGGAGCCTTTGAGGGGGAGGGTGGAATAATGATGTAAACGCATTATAGCGGCGAAGGATGACCAGGGATACCGCGGGCGTGCGAAGTCGTTTCCACGGAATTTAATTTTTTATAAGAAATATTTTCGGCTGGCCGTGTCATGATGAAAAAATTGCCTCAAAATATGAGCGCCTGTTTTCAGTCCCTGTTCCCCGTGATACCAACTGCCCAGCCATGATGCCACCCCGCCTGCTTGCCTTGTACCTGACCATTGCCGCCACCGCCCTGATGGTTGCCTGCCAGGCGCAGGCTCGGGAAGAGGCAGGGCAGGAGACAGAGCAGCAGCGCAAGCCGGCCGAGCCGGTGCAGCAGCAGGTGGAAGTCAACAGCCGCTACGATCCGCGCCGCGACGACACCGCCAGCAAGATGGTCGTGTCCAGCGAGGAAATCCTCAAGTATGGGGATACCAATGTCACGGACGTGCTCAAGCGCCTGCCCGGCATTACCGTGACGGGCGCGGCCGGCCGCACCGGCGGCGAGATCCGCATGCGCGGCCTGGGCAGCGGCTATACGCAGATATTGCTCAACGGCGAGCGCGTACCGGCCGGCTTTTCGCTCGATACCGTCTCGCCAGACATGATCGAGCGTATCGAAATCCTGCACGCGGCCAGTGCCGAGTTCAGCACCCAGTCGATCGCCGGCACTATCAACGTGGTGCTCAAGAAAGCCGTGAAAAAGGCCCAGCGCGATCTCAAGCTTGGCATGGGCGGCGGGCGCGATGCGCGCTCCGGCAATGGCAGCTTGCAGCTGTCGGACAAGGATGGACTATTTTCCTGGTCGCTGTCCGCGTCGGTATTTCGCTACGACTATGATTTCGGCGGCACGCGAGACAGCCCCGCGCTGGACCTCGGCTACCTGCCCGACGGCCAGCAGAACCTGCTGCGCCGTATCGCCGGTGATGGCGGTGGCCGCGTGGAAGGCCTCAACCTGGCGTCACGGCTGAGTTGGAACTATCCCGCTGGCGACAGCCTGACGGCGCAGTTTTTTCTCAATGCCAATCGCGGAAATAATCGCAGCAACTACCATACCGAAACCGTGCTGGGCGAGCGGCCGGACTATGACACCAATGACATCCACGGCGGCAATCGCCAGGTTGCCGGTCGCACCGACCTGAACTGGGTACGCAAGCTCGACGCTGGCGGCAAACTCGAACTGGGCGTGCGCGGCATGGCCAACAGCAGCGTGAACGACAGCGATACGCTGGGTCTGATCGATGGCGCGGAGCTGGCGCTGGACCGCCGGGTGCAGCTGGAAGCGACGTACGATACCATCTCGTCGAACGGCAAGTTTTCTTCGCCGTGGATGCCGGGCCATGCGTTGTCGATGGGCTGGGATGGCACGCTCAGCCGGCGCAAGGAAGAACGCCGCCAGCGCGAAGCAACCCCGCCGGGCGCCGGTCCAGCGCGCTACAGCGATGAGCACTACCGTTCCGACGTCAGGCTGCTGGCCCTGTACGCGCAGGACGACTGGGAGATCACGCCGCACTGGTCCATGTATGCGGGCCTGCGCTGGGAAGGCGGCGACACCCGCAGCGCCGGCGACAGTTTCGATGCCGTGCGCCAGCGCAACAGCGTCTGGAGTCCGCTGCTGCAGACCTTGTGGAAGCTGCCTTCCACCCGCGGCGACCAGCTGCGTCTGGCCCTGACGCGCACCTATAAATCGCCGTCCACCTCGACCCTGATACCGCGCCGCAGCATCTCGATCAACAATAGCCAGGCCGAACCTGACCGCCAGGGCAATCCCCGGCTGAAACCTGAACTGGCGCTGGGTATCGACGCCTCGTATGACCATTACTGGGCCGAAGGCGCCTTGCTCGGTGTGCGCGTGTCGGCCCGCCGTATCGACGGCTACACGCGCCAGGGCTTGCTGCTGATCGACGGACGCTGGGTCTCCACGCCCATCAACGACGGCCGCGCCAATACGCAGACGGTGGAACTGGAGACGAAGTTTCCCTTGCGCGCGCTGCTGGACGCGACGGCGCCGGCGATCGACCTGCGCGCCAGCCTCAGCCGCAACTGGTCGCAAGTGGAGCACGTGCCGGGGCCGGACAACCGGCTCGACCAGCAGACGCCGTTCAGTGGCAATCTCGGCATCGACTACAAGATGCCGGGCGGCATGCTGACCATTGGTGGCAGCCTGGTATTGACCAGCGGCGGCCCGGTGCGCATCACGCGGCAGCAGTTCGCGTACACCTCGATGCGGCGCGACCTCGACCTGTATGCGCTATGGAAATTCAATCCGAAAAACCAGCTGCGCCTGGCGCTGTCGAATTTGCTGGCGCAGGATTTTGAAAGCAATGCGATCTTCAGGGATGCCAGCGGCAGCATCGTCCGCGCCGGGATCTCGGCGACCACGCCGCAGGCGCGCGCCACCATGGAACTGAAATTCTGACGACTCGCCTTGCAGAATTGGCCATATTCTGACGGCCCGCGCGTTCGATGGCCGAATTTAATTTGCCCAAAACTTTATTTTCTGGAAACTGTGCCGTAGGGCAAAATTTTGCTGCAAAATGCCGCTGCCGTTTTTAGCGTCAGCCATTTCATTCAGCCAACTCCAGCTAATTCATCATGCCATCGTCCTTGCCTCTGTTTCGCCTCACCCTGTGTACCGCCGCCGTCCTGTTTGCCTGGCATGCCCACGCCCAGCAAGCCACTGCTGACGCCAATCCCGCCGCGCCGGTCGCGCCTGCTGATTCCGCGCCTGCCGTGCAGAAGGTGGAAGTGAAGGGCAGCGGCTACGATCCGCGCCGTGACGACACGGCCAGCAAGATGGTGGTGAACAGCGAAGAAATCCTCAAGTATGGCGATACCAATGTCACGGACGTGCTCAAGCGCCTGCCCGGCATTACCGTCACGGGCGCGGCCGGCCGTACCGGCGGCGAGATCCGCATGCGCGGCCTGGGCAGCGGCTATACGCAGATATTGCTCAACGGCGAGCGCGCGCCGGCCGGTTTTTCGCTCGATACCCTGTCGCCCGACGTGATCGAACGCATCGAGATCCTGCATGCGGCCAGCGCCGAGTATAGCACCCAGTCGATCGCCGGCACCATCAATGTGGTGCTGAAAAAGGCCGTCAAGACGGCGCAGCGCGAGCTCAAACTGGGCCTGGCGGGCAGCCGCGACAGTTTTTCGCCGACGGTCAACCTGCAATTGTCTGACCGCGACGGCAATTTTTCCTATTCGATGGCCGGCTCGCTGTTCCGCTACGACTATCACTACGACAATCCCGCGCTGGAACTGGGCTACCTGCCCGACGGCCGGCAAAACCTGCGGCGCCGCACCACCGGCAGCGGCGACGGCCGTCCCGAAGGCATCAATCTGTCGCCGCGCCTGAACTGGACCCTGAAAAGCGGCGACACGGTCACGGCCCAATTCTTCGTCAACGCCGGCCGTGGCGAGCACCGCAACGTCAGCCGCGCCGAAACCGAACTGGGCGCGCGTCCCGATTACGATACCAATACCGGCAGCTCCAGCAATCACAACGCCATGGGCCGCGCCGACCTGACCTGGATGCACAAGCTCGATGGCGGCGCCCGGCTGGAACTGAAACTGGGCGCGACCGGCGCGCGCAATACCTCCAAAAGCCTGCAGCGCGGCTATATCGATGGCGCCGGCCTGGCGCTCGAACGCGCGGTGGGCGTGAAGTCGACCGAGAACGGGGTCAGTTCGACCGGCAAATACTCGACTCCGCTGGTGCCGGGCCACGCGCTGTCGATGGGCTGGGACGGCGCCTACACGGAGCGCGAGGAAGAGCGCCGCCAGCGCGAGGCGGTACTGCCGGCCGGCCGGCCGCCCTTCAACAGCGACGAGGATTATGATGCGCTGGTGCGGCGGCTGGCGCTGTTTGCCCAGGACGACTGGGAGATCACGCCGCGCTGGTCGATGTATGCGGGCGTGCGCTGGGAAGGCATCGATACGCGCAGCACCGGCGACAGTTTTGACGCCGTGCGCCAGCGCACCAGCGTCTGGAGTCCGCTGCTGCAAACGCTGTGGAAGCTGCCCGATACCAAGGGAGACCAGATCCGCCTGGCACTCACGCGTACCTACAAGGCGCAGCCGGCGTCGAGCCTGATACCGCGCCGCAATACCTCGACCAACAACAGCCAGACCGATCCGGACCGCGAAGGCAATCCGAACCTGAAACCGGAGCTGGCGCTGGGCATCGATGCGTCGTATGAGCATTACTGGGCGCAGGGTGCGCTGCTGAGCGCCCGCGCCTCGGCGCGCCGCATCGACGGCTACACGCGCCAGGGGCTGCTGCTGATCGACGAGCGCTGGGTCTCGACGCCCGTCAACGATGGCCGCGCCAATACGCAAACGGTGGAACTGGAAGCGAAGTTTCCGTTGCGCGCCGTGCTGTCGGCCACCGTGCCGGCCATCGATGTGCGCGCCAGCATCAGCCGCAACTGGTCGCAGGTGGACCAGGTGCCGGGGCCGAACAACCGGCTCGACCAGCAAACTCCCGTCAGCGGCAATTTCGGCCTCGACTACAAGACGGCCGACGGCGTATTGACGGCCGGCGGCAGTTTCAATTTCCGCAACGGCGGCCCGGTGCGCATCACGCCGCAGCAGAGCGCCTACACCACGCCGCGGCGCGACCTCGATCTGTATGCCTTGTGGAAATTCAACCCGAAAAACCAGTTGCGCCTGGCGGTATCGAATCTGCTGGCGCAGGATTTTGAAAGCAGCACGGTCTATACCGACGCAAACGGGACGATTGCCCGCAACGCGATATCGCCCAGCTCGCCACAGGCGCGCGCCACCATGGAAATGAAGTTCTGACCGGGGCACCTGGCTGGCCTATAATCGCGGCTTCTTATCCGCTTTGCTGCAAGGTTCCCCCATGACGTTTTCCTCCCTCGGCCTGATCGATCCCCTGGTCCACACACTCGCCGACCTCGGCTATGACAAGCCGACCCCCGTGCAGGCCAAGGCCATTCCCGTCGTCCTGGCCGGACGCGACCTGATGGCCGCCGCCCAGACCGGCACCGGCAAGACGGCCGGCTTTGCCGTGCCCCTGCTGCAGCGCCTGGCTTTGGAGGGCGTGGTGGCGCCGCAGTGCGTGCGCGTGCTGGTGCTGGTGCCCACGCGCGAACTGGCCGAACAGGTGTATGCGAGTTTTCGCAGCTATGGCGGCAGCTTGCCGCTGCGCAGTTTTGTCGCGTATGGCGGCGTGGCGATCGAACCGCAAATCAGCAAACTGCGCAAGGGGCTCGACGTGCTGGTGGCGACGCCGGGCCGCCTGCTCGACCTGCAGTCACAGGGCGCGATCAAGTTCGAGCAGGTGCAGACGCTGGTGCTGGACGAGGCCGACCGCATGCTCGATCTCGGTTTCGAGCGCGAACTCGACCTGCTGCTGATGACGATGCCGAAACAGCGCCAGACCCTGCTGTTTTCGGCCACCTTCTCGGACGCGATCCGCGCCATGGCAAAAACCATGCTCAAGGACCCGGTGTCGGTGGAAGTGAGTCCGCGCAACAGCACCGTGAAAGCCGTGAAGCAGTCGGTGATCGTGTGCGACAAGAAGCGCAAGCCCGAACTGTTCCTGCACTTGCTGAAGAAGAAACGCTGGGGCCAGGTGCTGGTGTTCGTGAAAACCCGCAAGGGGGTCGAGGTGCTGGTGAAAACCTTGCTGGAGCAGGGCGTGAGTGCAGATTCGATCCATGGCGACAAGACCCAGCCGAACCGCCTGCGCGCGCTGGCCCGTTTCAAGGCGCGCGAAGTGCAGGTGCTGGTGGCGACCGACGTGGCGGCGCGCGGCCTCGATATCGAGCAACTGCCGCAGGTCGTCAATTTCGATTTGCCGACCGTGGCCGAGGATTATATCCACCGCATCGGCCGCACCGGCCGCGCCGGCGCCAGCGGCGAAGCGATTTCGCTGGTCTGCGCCGACGAAGTGGAATTGCTGTCGGCGGTCGAAGCGCTGACGCGGCAGACCCTGAAACGCAGCGAGGAGCCGGGCTTCGAGGCCGAGCACCGGGTGCCGGGCACGGCCGCCGGCGGCGCGATCCAGAAAAAGCCGGTCAAGGTGCTGGCGCCGAAAGCGGCCGAACGCGCGGCCAAGCGCCGCTTTTACAAATAGCCTGATCGGACCAGTTGTGCTGCACGCCCGGCGCATTCGTGCCATCATGCGGGCATGACCTCGATACCCTTGTTTCCGCTCAATACGGTGCTGTATCCCGATGGCTATCTGCCGCTGCAGATCTTCGAGGTGCGCTACCTGGACATGATACGCAAATGCATCACCGGCGAGCAGCCGTTTGGCGTGGTGCAATTGCTCGACGGCACGGAGGTACGCAAGCCCGGCCAAGATGAAACCCTGGCCCAGGTCGGCACCCTGGCAAAGGTGGTCGACTGGGCCGCACCCTTGTCGGGCCTGCTGCAAATCAAATGCATGGGCACCCGGCGTTTTCAGATTGGTTCCAGCGAACAGCTGAAAAACGGCTTGTGGGTGGCGGAAGTGGACTTGCTGCCGCCAGACCTGGTGATGCCGATCCCGCCTGAACAGCAAAACGTGGCCGACGCCCTGGGCGCCTTGATCCGTACCTTGCAAGAACAAAAAATCCCGCTCGACCAGATGCCGATCCAGCCGCCATACCGGCTCGATGAATGCGGCTGGGTCGCAAACCGCTGGTGCGAGCTGCTGTCGCTGACGCCGGTGCAGAAGCAATTGCTGCTGAGCCAGGAAAATCCCGTGCTGCGGCTGGAGTTGATCCAGGATAACTTATCGGAAAATGGTTTGCTGGAAGACTAATTCGGCATGCTGCACCTGGATCAAGATTCTGTTGTGCAATTGCAATTTCTGTTGAGAAATACTTTACGCTATGCCGCCGCTGGAATAATATGATGCCCCTGAGCAATGCGGCTTTCCAGCCGCAGGCAACGTAGACGAGAGCAATCATGGCAAAAGCAAGCGCGGAACAGATCAATGCGGCGATGGACGCGATGGCGGCCGAGGGCCTGCCCATCACGGTGCGCGCGCTGCGCGAAAAACTGGGCGGCAGCGCCTGCCTGGGCACCATCAGCAAGCTGCTGCAACGGCGCAAGGCCGGCGCGCAGCGCCAGATCGCCGCCGCGGCCGAACTGTCGCCCGTGCTGCGCCAGGCCATACTCGATTTTGTGGGACAGGAACTGAGCGCCAGCAACAGCGCGCATGAAGCCGAGATGAATGACAATCAACAGGAATTGATGGACCTGGCCAGCGAGAACGAGCGCCAGCAAGAGCTGCTCGACTTGCAGGCCACCGAGCTGGACACCTTGCGCGCCGAACTCGAGCGCGAGCGCCAGGTCGCCAACCAGGCCCGCACCGACCTGGCCAAGGCCCAGCTGCGGCTGGAAGGCCTGCCGCGCCTGGAAGAGGCGGCCGAGCAGGCGCGCATGGACCTGGCCAAGGCGCAATTCAAGCTCGAAGGCATACCGCGCCTGGAAGCGGCGGCCGAAACGGCGCGCGCCGACCTGATCCAGGCCCAGCTGAAACTGGAAACCCTGACCCGCGTGGAAACCGAACTGGCCACCGCGCGCCTGGAGCTGGAAGCCGAACGCGAGGAACTGGGCGAAACGCGCGCCGAGCTCGATGAAGAGCGCACCTTGCGAATTAAAGCTCAGCAGTTCATCGTAGACCCAATATTCAAGACCCCAGTCTAAGGGGTATCAAGCCTGTGCTGACAGCATGCTCAGCCAGGCAAACCCCATTATATTTACCACCACGGTAATCCAGAACACCACCTGAAACGAGCGCTTGGCGGTCTTGTGGCGCAGCCATTGCTGGGCCAGCAGGGCGCCTGGCCAGCCGCACAGCAAGCCCAGCAGCCAGAGGGTTTTTTCCGGCGTGCGCCAGGCTTGGGCGCGCGCGGCGCGCTTGTCGATCGCGTAGACGGCAAAGCAGGTGATGCTCATCACGCCGTACACGGCCGCCACCAGCAGCGGCAGCTGAACCAGCACGGTGGCGGCAAGATACAGCAAAACGAACGCGGCAAGGACTAGATAGGGCATGGACGGCATCGAAGCGAAGTGAGCCGCATTGTAACCGCTGGCCCGCGCGCTTGCCTGTGTTAGCGAACGCACGGAATCGGCCCCGGCGTCCTTTCACAATCAAGGTCAGATGAATCTCCCGAGAGGAAAACAGCTGTGCAATCGCTGATCGTCATGGGGGCTTCCGTCGGCGGCATGGAAGCCTTGTCCACCATTTTTGCCGCCTTGCCGGCCGATTTTCCCGCCGCCATCCTGGTCGTCACCCATGTCGGTGCGCGCAAGAGCATGCTGCCCGAGCTGCTGGCGAAAACCTCGGCCCTGCCGGTGCGCTATGCGCAAGACCGCGAACCGATACGCCCTGGCCGCATCCTGCTGGCGCCGCCCGACCTGCACATGCTGGTGGCCATCACGGCCGGCCAGGCGACCGTCGAGCTGACCCGCGGCCCGCGCGAAAACCATACGCGCCCCGCCATCGATCCGCTGTTCCGTTCTGCCGCCGCCGCGTTAGGTGCACACGTGGTGGGGGTCATCCTCAGCGGCTACCTGGATGACGGCACGGCCGGCCTGCAGGCGATCAAGGCCTGCGGCGGCACGGCGCTGGTGCAGGACCCGGAAGAAGCGGTGGCGCCGTCGATGCCGCAAAGCGCGATGCGCAACGTGGCGGTGGACAGCCGTTTGCCGGTGGCCGCAATAGCCCCGGCGTTGCTGGCGCTGGCCCAGGGCACGCCGGCGCCGCAAGGCGCCAAGGTCGAGCCGCCCGGCTGGATCGCCGTCGAAAACCGTTTCGCCAGGGGAGTGGGCAATATGGAACACCTGCAAAAAATCGCCACGCCGTCGACCTTCACCTGTCCAGAATGCCAGGGTACCTTGTGGGAACTGACGGACCAGCAGCCGCAGCGCTTCCGCTGCCATACCGGCCACAGTTTTACGGCGCCGATCCTGGGCGAGCTGCAACACGAAAAAGCCGAGGACGCCATCTGGGCCGCCGTACGCGCGCTGCAGGAAAAGGAGCAGCTGTTTGCCAGCCTGGCCGCCAAGGCCACCGCCTGGTTGCATCCGGCTACCGCCAGCGAATACACGCAAAAGGCGCGCCAGGCCAGGGAGCAGGCCGATCTGTTGAAGCGGGTGCTGCTATCCTGACCGGACTGCCGCCAGCCAGGTTCAATGCAGCTTGATCTTGACCGCCATGTCGCCGTCTTCCACCGTGATGGCCGCGTCGGCAAACTTGGGCGGACCGAAGCGGCTGGCCGCGTCGCGGCTGAAGCCATAGTCTTCCTTGGGGATGCCCATCATGTTGCGATCGAGTTCGGCGTTGCCGTTTTCATCGTGGTAGGCCAGCACGGCCCAAGTGCCGGCCGGCACGTTGGCCACCTTCAGCACGGTGTCGCCCGCTTGCGCCGGCGCCGAGGCCGTATGCACGCACTGTTTCAGGAAGCGTTCCTGGTCGCACACGGCGACGCGGATCTGTCCCTTGGCGTTGCTGATGTTGGTCACGTGGACCTCGATGGTGGCGGCCAGCGCCGCGCCGCTGGCCAGCACGGTGGCGCACAGCAGGGCCGCGGCTGCCAGGGTGGAGGCGATCGTGCGGTGTGCGGGCGCTGCTATGGTAGGCTTGCTCATCTTCTTGTCACTCCTGTAAAAAACAAATGTTAATCAATGCATTGATCGTGTTGGCCACCGTGGTGTTCATGGAGCTGTTCTCGATTGTGGCGCATAAATATGTGATGCATGGTTTTGGCTGGGGCTGGCACCGCTCCCACCATGAACCGCGCACCGGCTGGTTTGAAAAAAACGATTTGTACGCCGTGGTGTTCGCCGGCATTGCCATCGTGCTGATTTATCTCGGTACCGAAGGGCGCCATCCGCTCGAATGGATAGGCGCCGGCATGACCGCCTACGGCATGCTGTACTTCATCGCCCACGATGGCCTGGTGCACCAGCGCTGGCCGTTTCACTATGTGCCCAGGCGCGGCTACCTGAAGCGCTTGTACCAGGCGCACCGGATGCACCATGCCGTGCATGGCAAGGATGGCGCCGTGTCGTTCGGCTTCCTGTATGCGCCGCCCGTCACGCATCTCAAACAGCGGTTGCAGGCGCTGCATGGCGGCCCGCTGCGTGAACCGGCCGCTGCCACAGAGCCGCAGGACGAAGCGTCGCCGTCTTCCTGAAGCGCGACGCCAGCGCGTCAAAACCACCGCGGCACAGCAGCCACAGCTTGGTGGCGCGCGAGGTACCGACCCGTTTATCCCAGGCTGTTGCGCCGCGTGCCTTCACTTCGATGCCGATCTGGCGATACACGCGGTGCGCGGTGGCGATCGCCCATGCCGAGCGCAGGGGCAGGGCGGCCAGACCAACGGTCGCCGACGCATAATACGGTTCCGCCTGCTCGACCAGGCGCGCCGCCAGCCTGGCCAGCGCCGCGCGGTGCCGGGGCAGCGCCAGCTCCTCCTGGGGGATGCCGGCCTCGCGCAGCCATTGCGCGGGCAGGTAGCAGCGGCCGATTTGCGCATCGTCGACGATATCGCGCGCGATATTGGTCAGCTGGAAAGCGATGCCCAGATCGCAGGCGCGGTCCAGCACCGCCGGCTCTTTCGCGCCCATAATGGTGGCCATCATCAGGCCCACCACGCCGGCCACGTGATAGCTGTAGCGCAGGGTGTCGTCCAGCGTTTCATAGCGCGCTTCCCGCACGTCCATCGCAAACCCCGCCAGGTGGTCGAACGCATGTTGCGGCGCGATCGCGCAGCGCAGCGCCACTTCCTGGAAGGCGGCAAAGGCCGGTTCCCGCATGGCTTCGCCCGCGTAAGCCTGGCGCGTCTGCGCCTCCAGCCGCGCCAGGGCATCGGCGGCGGCGCCGGCATCCTGTGTCACCGCCGTAAAACCCAGTTCCTGGCCATCGACCACATCGTCGCAATGGCGGCACCAGGCATACAGCATCAGCACGCTGCGCCGCACCTCGGGCGCAAACAGGCGTGCCGCCGCGGCAAAGCTTTTCGAGCCGACGGCGATGGTGTGGGTGGCGTGTTCCAGCAATGCTTCGCTCATCGTGCGCCGTCCTCCAGCATCAGGCCGGCCGTGGCCTTGGCCGAACCGATCACGCCCGGCACGCCGGCGCCGGGATGGGTGCCGGCGCCCACCAGGTACAGGTTGGCGACGTCGCGGTCGCGGTTGTGCGGCCGGAACCAGGCGCTTTGCGTGAGGATCGGTTCGAGCGAAAAGGCCGACCCCACATGGGCGTTGAGTTCATCGCGGAAGTCATGCGGCGTGAAGATGCGGCTGGTCACCAGCTGGCTGCGCAGGCCGGGCATATAGCGTTCTTCAAGATAGTCGAAGATGCGCTCGCGGTAGCGCGGCCCTTCGACCGCCCAGTCGATGTCGGCATTGCCCAGGTGCGGCACGGGCGCCAGCACATAGTGGCTGCCGCAGCCCGGTGGCGCCAGCGACGGGTCGGTGACGCAGGGCGCATGCAGGTACAGTGAAAAATCGTCGGCCAGGTGCTGGCCCTTGAAGATGTCCTTGATCAGCCCTTCGTAGCGCGGACCGAAGCAGACGGTGTGGTGGCGCAGCTGTTCATGGTGGTGGTCGAGACCGAAATACAGCACGAACAGCGAATTGGAAAAGCGTTTCTTGCGCAAGGACGCGGCTTCCGCCACGCCGCGCGGGTGATGGCCCAGCAGCGAACCATAGGTATGGACCACGTCGGCGTTCGAGGCCACCATCTGCGCCGCAAACACGCGCCCGTCCTCCAGGCGCACGCCGGTGGCGCGGTTGCCGCTGGTGTCGATGCGCGCGACCGACGCGTTCAATTCGATGCGCCCGCCCAGGTCCTCGAACAGGCGCACCAGGGCCAGGATCAGCGCACCCGTGCCGCCGCGCGGGAACCACACGCCCCAGCGCCGCTCCAGCGCGTGGATCAGGGTGTAGATAGCCGAGGTGGCGAACGGATTGCCGCCGACCAGCAGCGAGTGGAACGAGAACGCCTGGCGCAGATGATCGTCTTCGATAAAGCGCGACACCATGCTGTAGACGCTGCGCCAGGCCTGCAGCCGCGCCAGCTGCGGGCCGGCGGCAATCATGTCGCGGAATGACAGAAACGGCACGGCGCCCAGCTTCAGGTAGCCTTCTTCGAACACGGCTTTCGAGTACGCCAGGAAGCGCTGATAGCCGGCCACGTCGTTCGGGTTGAGGGCGTGGATCTGGCGATCCAGCGATTCCTGGTCGTTGACGTAGTCGAACTGGTGGCCGTCTTCCCAGCACAGGCGGTAGAAAGGCGCCACCGGCAGCATCTCGATATAGTCGGACATTTTTTTCCCGGCCAGCGTGAACAGCTCTTCGATCGCGCTCGGATCGGTGATCACGGTGGGGCCGGCGTCGAACACGAAGCCCTGGTCTTCATACACATAGGCGCGCCCGCCCGGCTTGTCGCGCTTTTCCAGCAAGGTCGTTTGCATGCCGGCCGCCTGCAGCCGGATCGCCAGCGCCAGGCCGCCAAAGCCGGCGCCCACGACCACCGCTTGTTTTGCATTGTTCATTCAGGTTTCCTGATTTGATGAGGGTGGAATTTGAGTGCGGCCTTGATCGCTTGCCCGACCGGCACCGGCGGCTTGCCCGATACCAGGCGCGCCTGGTCGGCCAGGGTCAGCCTGCCCGCATAAAAACGCGCGATCAGCGGCGCCGGCAAATGATAGAAGCGCCGCATCACGCGCCAGCGGTGGTCCGCCTCGCCGGCCAGGAACAGCATGCGGTTCAGCAGGCGGAAAAAACGCTGGCCGCGCCATTCCTGCAAGGCGTCGGCACGGATGGTGGCGAACAGCGACGCGGCGTCGAAGGTGGCCAGGGCGGCGATGCGCTCGGCCAGGCGCACCGCATGCGGCAGCGAATAGCCGGTGGTCGGGTGGAACAGGCCGGCGCGCAGTCCGGAACAGGGCTGGCCCCGCAGGTCTCTCCAGAAGCTGTCGACATCGCCGGCCAGCACGATCGGCAGCGAACCGTGCTCTTCGCGCAGCATTTCGGCGATGCGCCAGCCGCGCGCGGCGGCATAGGCCTTGACATTGGCGCGCAGGCGCTCCGGCTCCCAGGCGCTGGTGTCGACATAATGCGTGTCTTCGATCAGCACGCGGTCCGGGCCGAACGGCAGCACGTAGACGAAGCGGTATCCGCCTTGCTGCTCCACGCTGGCGTCCATGATGATGGGCGCGGTCAAGCCGTGCGGTGCGGCCAGGCGCACTTCCTGGCCAAGAAAGGTCTGGTAGCCGAGCGCCAGGTGGCGGCTGGGCCGCATGCCGCGCCCGTCGATCACGGCGCGCGCCTGCAGTACTTCACCATCGGCAAGGCGCACGCTGGTGGGCGTGAGCTCCTGTATCGGCGTGTCCAGGCGCAGCGAGTCGCCCAGCGCTTGCCCGATCACGCGCGCAAAATCCAGCGACGCGATGCTGGCATAGCCGCTTTCCAGCGTGCGCGCATGCTGCGGGAAGACGACCTCGTAACGGGGCCAGCGTGTTGCCACCAGCGGCGCCAGCCAGCGATGCTGGTCCGCGCCGAGGTCGCCGTCATGGAAGGACCAGGTGTGATTGCCGCCCAGCTGCGCGTCGCGCTCGATCAGCAGGATGCGCAGCTCGGGGCGCTGGGTGCGCAGGCGCCAGGCGATCAGGCCATTGGCCAGGCCGCCGCCGACCAGGATCAGGTCATGGAGCGGTTGGCCCTTATGCAAACCGCGCTCCGTTGGCCAGGGCCGGTTTCAGTGACGCCTCGATCAGGGCGGCCGCGCGCGCGGTGCCGCCGGCCTCGCGAATTGATGCGGCGAGACCTGCACCACGCCGCACGAATTCGGGCTCGTCGAGCAGCCGGCGCAATTGCGCCGCCAGCTTGCCCGGGCTGGCCCAGCGTGCCGACGCGCACAGGCCAACGCCCGCATGTGCTATCCGCGCCGCCACGCCCGGCTGGTCAAACGCAATCGGCAGGGCCAGTATCGGCGTGCCGGCGGCAATCGCATCCATGGCGGTGTTCAGGCCCGCGTGCGACACCACCGTATCGGCGCGCGCCAGCACCGCCTGCTGGTCGGCAAAGGCACACACCCAGGTCGCTCCCGCTTCCTTCAGCGCTTCGGCCTGGCGCGCATCGAGGCCGCCACAGTGGGCGATCAGCAGTTGCGCGTCGAGCCGGCGGCAGGCCTGGGCGATGCGCCGGAACAGCGCAAAGCGCTCGCCCTGCAGCGTGCCCAGCGAGGCAAACACAAAGGGCCGCTCGCGGCTGACCTGCGCCAGGTCGGGCGCGCCGCTGGTGTCGGGACCTGGGGCGGACGGCGCGCGCAGCGGCCCGACATGGTGAAAGTGGGGCGGCAGTTGAAGGCGCGGAAAATCGAAGCCGGCGACAGTCTGGCTCAGTTGCAGCAAGGGCGACAGGCAATCGTGCAGGCCGTCGCGCGGTGACAACCCCAGTTGCCGCGCGCCGGCGGCGATGGCTTGCCGGTGCGGCGTCATCAGCCAGTCGTAGACTTTGGTGCTGCCTTCGCACAGGCGCAGGCTGCGCTCGTCCTGGCCGGCGGCGAACGGCATCACCGGCAGCGGCATGCCCGGTTCGCGGTTGACGGGCAGGGCGCAGGCGACCGATACAAACGGCAGGCCCAGCGCTTCGGCCACCATGCCGCCGGCCGCTTCCATCTGGTCGGCCAGCACGCAGTCGATCCGCTCTTGCCGCAGCGCGCCCGGCAGCTCGCGGCACAGCATGCCGGTCGTCTGTGCCATGTCGCGTATCACGCGGCGCAGCCCCATGATGCTGCCGGGATTGGCGGCCAGCTTGAGCGAGGCCGGCAGCGAGCCGGCCGGGTAGATTTCCTGGCCGAGTGCATGGAAGCCGATGCGGCGCTCTTTCAACAAGGCGCCGGCGTCCGGCCGGTGCAAAAACGTGATGCGGTGGCCGCGTTCCAGCAGGGCCACGGACAGGGCCTCCATCGCGCTGACATGGCTGTAGAACGCGGGTGTCACTACGCCAAAATGCGCCATGCGGTGTGTTCCTTCAGGAGGTCAATAACCGAGCGAGGCCGTGCTGGCCGCGTGGGCCGCCTTGCGCGGTTCGCACGGCGCGCTGGCGGCCGCCAGGCTGTCGGCAAAAAAGCTGCCCAGCAAGCGGCGCGTGCCTTGTTGCGCGCCGACCGCGTCATCGAGGTGGCGCTCGGCTTCGTGCAGATGATGGCGCAGGCGCCGCTGCGCTTCCTCCACGCCCAGCGTGGTCAGCAAGGTGGCCTTGCCCGCATCGAGCCCCACGTCCTTGCCGGTGATGGCGCTGTCGTTGCCGGGCAGGTCTTTCAGGTCGTCGCGGATCTGGAACGCCTGGCCGGCGGCAAAGGCGAATGCGCGCAGCGATTGCGCCACGCGCGCGTCGGCATGCGCGATGATGGCCGCCATGTCGACCGTGGCGCCCAGCAGCGCGCCGGTTTTCAATTCGTTGGTCAGCGCGATATCGTCGACGCTGCGCGCCGCGCCGCCATGCAGATCCTGGAACTGGCCCTTTGCCAGGCCCTGCGTGCCGACCGCCTCGGCCAGTGCGCCGACCAGGCTGGTTCGCACCAGCGGCGCCAGCGCCTCGGCCCTGGAAAGAATCCGGAACGCGCGGCTCAGCAGCGCGATCGAGGCGAGGATGGCGACGTCCTGGCCGAAGGTGACGTGGATGGCCGGCGCGCCGCGGCGCAGCCTGGCGTCGTCCATGCAGGGCATGTCGTCGAGCACCAGCGAGGAGGCATGCACCAGTTCCACCGCGCAGGCCACGTCGACCAGCGCCGGCGAGGCGCAGCCCAGGTCGCGCGCGATCACCATCAGCAGCAGGGGCCGCATGCGCTTGCCCGCGCCAAGGGTGGCGGCACGCATCGACATCGACAGCAGGTCGGCGCCGTCGCTGTTGTCACTTAGCAGCTGTTGTATCCGCTCTTCAAAACTGCGCTTCATGGCGTCGAGTTCGTTTGTCGCCGGCTCCCGGAGGGAGTCGCTGGCAACGCTGCCCCGCCGTCGTTCTGTCGTCATGCGCAAATTCCTCCGATAGTGGGTTCGTGCCAGCTGATGAATCAATGATGAGTGTACCGGAATTAGCATGAACGCCGGCGTTCTCCTACGATCCTTGCAAAGCATTTTGTGCGCTGCCGAACATAAAGCAGCCGTAACGAAGGCAAATGCAGGGTGCGACCGTTTTTGTCAGTCATAACCGAAGACGGGAATGGCGCCTTGCGCCAGGTCAGGCAGTAGGGTGATGGTGCTTCGTTTGGGCGCGATATATTCCCACGCGCCCCGAGCACGCGTACGCCACCAGGCAGGCCAGCGCCGCGTACACGCCGATTTCTGGTCCGAACAGCTCCATCGCCATCACGGTCGAGGCCAGCGGCGTATTGGCGGCGCCGGCGAATACCGCCACGAAACCGACCGCCGCCAGCAGCGCGAACGGCTGCTGCAGCAGCGGCGCCAGCGCGTTGCCGAGGGTGGAGCCGATAAAGAACAATGGCGTCACTTCACCGCCCTTGAAGCCGGAACCGAGCGAGACGATGGTAAACGCCATCTTGGCCAGGAAATCATGGGCCGGCAGCGGCTGTTGCAGCGCGTCGACGATGGTGGGGATGCCCAAGCCGATATAGTGGTCGGTGCCCAGCAGCCAGACCGCCAGCACCACCACCACGCCGCCCGCGAACGGGCGCAGCGGCGCATAGGCAATCGCGCGTTTCATGGCGCCGGCCAATGCATGGGTGGCACCGGCAAATACGCGGGCCGTCAGGCCGAACAGCACGCCGGCGATCGCCATCGCGCCCAGGAGCGGGATGGTTACTGCGGGTATCAATGGCGCGGCGTAGTGGGTATGGTGCACGCCCAGCAGGCCACCCCACAGCAGTTCGACCTGGTCGGCCAGCAGGGCGGCGGCCAGGCAGGGCAGCAGGGCGCGGTAAAAGGTCAGCGGCAAGCGGCCCAGGGCCAGCACTTCCAGGGCGAACACGGCGCCGGCCAGCGGGGTGCCGAACACCGAGGCAAAGCCGGCGCCGATGCCGGCCATCAGCACCATGCGCCGGTCGGCCTCGTCGAGGCGGAACCAGCGCGTCAGCTGGTCGGCCAGCGCGCCGCCCATCTGCACGGCCGTGCCTTCGCGGCCGACCGAAGCGCCGAACAGGTGCGACACGACCGTGGTGCCCAGCACCAGCGGCGCCATGCGCAGCGGAATCGGTTTGCCAGGGGTCTTGATTTCCGTGATCACCAGGTTGACGCCACCTTCGACGGCGCTGCCGTAGCGCAGGTAGAGCCAGCCGGTGGCAAAGCCGGCCGCCGGCAGCAGCCAGATCAGCCAGGAATGCGCGTTGCGGGTGCCGGTGGCCCAGTCGAGTGCGAACAGGAACCAGGCCGAGGCGGTGCCGGCCAGCACCGCGACCAGCGCGGCCAGCAGCAGCCATCTGGCCTGCTGGCGCAGCCTAGCCACGCAAGCCAAGTTCATTTGCCAGCACCTGGCCGATGGCGCGCTGTTCATCGAGGATGGCGCGCAAATGATGCGGCCGGGTTTTCACATTGCTCATCACCACGCGCAGCACATTGGTGGGACCGGGGTAGCGCGTCGATTCGAGCACGGTGCGCGACACAAAGCTGCGGCCTTCGGCCTTTTGCCGGTTCTGCAGCCTGGCATTGAGGCTGTTGAGCTGCTGGTTCAGCGCCAGGGCGGCGTCGATGTCGCCGTTGGCCAATAGCAACTCCATGCGCTGGCGCAATTGCGTGGGCACATAGCGGTAGGTGAGGATAAAGGTGTCGGAACGGGTGACCAGTTCGAAATCCTGCTGGTCCGTCAGCAAGTCCTGGAACTGCTGGCTGAGGGCGGCGGCCTGTTGCAGCAAGGTCGTATAGCCGGACACGCCCAATACCTTGAACGTGGTCCACAGTTTCAGCGCGTCGAAGCGGCGCGAGCCTTCCAGCGAGGTCTGGCCCAGGTCGCCGGAATTGTCGCGCAAGATGTAGTTGGCATTGTGCTTCAGCAGGTTCAGGCTGGCGCTGCGCTTGAACAGCACCATGCTTTGCGCCATCGGCACCCACAGCAGTTTATGGCCGTCGATCACCACCGAGTCGGCCAGTTCGATGCCTGCATACAGCGGGCGGAACTGCTCGGCCACCAGCAGGGCGCCGCCCCAGGCCGCGTCCACATGGAACCAGATCGCTTCGCGCGCGGCAATCGCGGCCATGGCGGCCAGCGGGTCGATGGCGCCCGTCTCCGTCGTGCCCGCAATGCCGATCATGGCGACGATCCTGATCTTGCGCGCTTTCAGGTTCGCAATGGTCGTTTCCAGCTGTTTGATGTCGATGCGGTTGTCGCGGTCGACCGGCACCAGGTGCAGGGCCGTTTCGCCCAGGCCCAGGGTGGCCAGTGCTTTCTTGACGGAATAATGGCTGCGCGCCGAGCCGATCACGGCCAGGCCGGCATGGCCGGCTTCCTGCAGGGTGGCAAACAGGCCGCGCTTGCGTGTGCCCGGCAACTGGTGTTCCAGCGCCACGGCCAGCGCCGTCAGGTTGCCCATGGTGCCACCATTGACGACATTGCCCAGCGCGCCGCTGGTGGCCGCCATCGCGTCGCGATACACCACGTCTTCCTGCTGGTAGACCTGGTGGTGCAGCCAGCCCAGCAGCTGCTTTTCGATCAGGGTCGACACATAGGCCGTCTCGATCTTCACCTGGTTCTGGTTCAGCGCGGCTGTAAACGCTTCGGCCAGCACGCTGACCCAGGGCAGGGCTTGCGTCATGTGGCCGATATAGCGCGGGTGGTTCAGCTGGGCCGTGTTGGCCAGCACGGTGCTGTCCAGCTCCTGCAGGAAGGCGGCCACCGGCATGCCGTGCGCGGGCGGCCGGGTGTCGGACAATTGCGTCAGCAACTGCTCGAACGGCAGGTGCGGATACGGCACCTCGCGCGCGCCTTCCAGCCAGCCGCCCAGCATGGCCAGCGCCTGTTGCAAGGGCTTTGGTGCCTGCCGCAGCGCATCGATGGAAAAATGCTGCGACAGCAGCAGGTCGATAGGGGTGTCGCTCATTGCATCAGAAGTAGTTCAAACCCAGCGCCGACTTGACCTCGTCGGCCGTGCGGGCCGCCACTTCGCGCGCGCGGAAAGTGCCTTCCTTGAGCATCTGGATGACTTGCCCCTTGTCCTTGGCGAACTCTTCGCGGCGGGCGCGGATCGGCGCCAGCATTTCCTGCAGCACCACTTCCAGGCGTTTCTTGACGATGCTGTCGCCCAGGCCGCCACGCACATAATGGGCTTTCATTTCTTCCAGTGCCGCTTTGTCCTGGTCGAAGGCGTCCAGGTAGATAAAGGCCACATTGCCTTCCAGGTGGCCGGGGTCGGCCACGCGCAGGTGCAGCGGGTCGGTATAGACTTTTTTCACGGCGGCCGTGATTTCTTCCGGCGTGGCGCCCAGGTTGATGGTGTTGCCCAGCGATTTGCTCATCTTGGCCTTGCCGTCGATGCCGGGCAGGCGGCCGATTTCCGGTACCAGCGCCTTGCATTCCATCAGCACTTCGCGGTTGTACATGCGGTTGAAGCGGCGCACGATTTCATTGGTCTGCTCGATCATCGGGATCTGGTCTTCGCCGACCGGCACCACGCCGGCCTTGAAGGCCGTGATATCGGCCGCCTGGCTGGCCGGGTAGGTGAGGAAGCCGGCCGGAATATCGCGCTCGAAGCCGCGCAGGCGGATTTCTTCCTTGACGGTCGGATTGCGTTCCAGGCGCGCCACGGTGACGATGTTCAGGTAATAGAACGTCAGTTCGGCCAGTTCCGGGATCTGCGACTGGATGAAGACGGTGGTCTTGCTCGGGTCGATGCCGACGGCCAGGTAGTCGAGCGCCACTTCCACCACGTTGCGGTGGACCTTGTCGATATCGTCCATATTGTCGGTCAGCGCCTGGGCGTCGGCCAGCATGATGAACTGCTTGAAATCATTCTGGTAAGTCACGCGGTTGCGCAGGCTGCCCACGTAGTGGCCCAGGTGCAACGGACCGGTCGGGCGGTCGCCCGTCAGGATCACCGATTGCGAAGCGATGGCGGCGGCCGACAGCGGCGCGGCGGTGTCTTGATTGTCAGGAGTATCGGGGGTGTTCGGCAAGCTCATCAAGTTTCCTTTCGAGCCGCCTTGTCGGGATGATCCAGGGTTTGCCTGTTACGCCACCGAGCGAGGCGGCGTTGATCATAAATCACATCACTATGCAGTGGCCGCGCGGAGTGAGCGGGACCACCAATTCGTGCAGGCGTGTTGTGACTGGATAAAATTCATAGCGGTATGGTTGCAGTTTGACAGCGGTCTGTCAAGCTGCCCGGCAATTTATCTGCCGTAAGCGTTTTGTGTTACAGGTATTATTGCTTGTTGGCTATTTTGCCTATATCTTGAAATGGAGTCGCCATGCGCCTTGCACCACCCGTCCGGCTTGCCGGCCTTGCCCTCGCCACCAGCATGCTGGCGCTACCTGCGACCGTGCTGGCGCAAACGCCGCCGATGACGCCCGATATCGGCAGCAAGCTGGTGATGCCGGATGTAAACGACTACGTCAAGCGCGTGGTGATGATCCCCATGCGCGACGGCGTCAAGCTGTACACGGTGATCGTGGTGCCGAAAGATGCGAAGCGTGCGCCGATCATGCTCACGCGCACGCCCTATAACGCGGCGCGCCGCGCCCAGCGCGCCACCAGCGCCAGCATGCTGGCAACCCTGCCGCAAGGCGACGATACCCTGGTCGAGAACGGCTATATCCGCGTGTTCCAGGACGTGCGCGGCAAGCATGGCTCCGAAGGCGATTATGTGATGACGCGCCCGGTGCGCGGTCCGCTGAACAAGACGAAAGTCGACAATGTGACCGACGCCTGGGACACCATCGACTGGCTGTCGAAAAACATTCCCGAATCGAACGGCAAGGTCGGCATGCTCGGTTCTTCCTACGAGGGCCATACCGTGCTGATGGCGCTGGTCGACCCGCATCCGGCGCTGAAAGTGGCGATCCCGATGAGCGCCATGGTCGACGGCTGGCGCGGCGACGACTGGTTTCACAACGGCGCCTTCCGCATGCCCAGCTTGTCCTACCTGGCCTGGCAGACCAGCGTGCGCGGCAGCGCCGAGTCGCCGGTGCTGGGCGTGTACGACGATTACGAGGCCTATCTGCGCATCGGCTCGGCCGGCGATTTTGCCAAAAAGTTTGGCATCGACAAGCTGACCTACACCAAAAAACTGTTCGAGCACCCGGCCTACGACAGTTACTGGCAGGAGCAGGCGCTCGACAATATCCTGGCCAAACGGCCCTTGATCGTGCCGACCATGCACGTGGTGGGCCAGTGGGACCAGGAAGATATCTATGGCGCCTACGCCACGTATGCGGCGATGGAAGGAAAAGACAAGCTCAACAACCTGAACTATCTGGCCGTCGGCCCTTGGCGCCACAGCGGCGTCAACTATGAAGGGTCCAGCCTGGGCGCCTTGAAATTCGATGGCGACACGGCGCGCCAGTTCCGCGAAAAGGTGATGCAGCCCTTCCTCAATCAATACCTGAAGGACGATGCGCCGCAGGCGAACACGGCGCCTGTCGTTTCTTACCAGAGCGGCGCCAATCAATGGCAGCGGCTGCAGCGCTGGCCCTTGGCCTGCGATACCTGCGACACGAAACTGACCCCGATTTACCTGCAAGACGGCAACAAGCTGGGCTTCAATGCGCCGGCCGGCGCGCTTGATGCCAGCAGCGCCTTCGACGAATACGTGGCCGACCCGGCCAAGCCGGTGCCGTTCGTGGCGCGCCCCGTGCGCCTGAACGATGGCGACGTGTGGAAGCCATGGCTGGTCAGCGACCAGCGCGGCTACGCCGACCGTACCGACGTGCTCAGCTATGTGTCGGCACCGTTGAAAGAGGCCGTGCGCATCGCCGGCGCACCCATGGTCAATCTGTTTGCCAGCACCAGCGGCAGCGACAGCGACTGGGTGGTCAAGCTGATCGATGTGTACCCGGACGAAGTGCCGTCGCAGCCGGCCATGGGCGGCTACCAGCTGGGCGTGGCGATGGATATCTTCCGTGGCCGCTACCGCGACAGCCTGGAACACCCGAGCGCGATACAGTCAGGCAAGGTCGAACGCTACCGCTTCGCGCTGCCGAACGCCAACCACGTGTTCCTGCCCGGCCACCGCATCGCCGTGCAGATCCAGTCGAGCTGGTTCCCGCTGTACGACCGCAATCCGCAGACCTTTGTGCCGAATATCTTCCTGGCGCAGCCCGGGGATTACAAAAAGGCGACCCAGCGCGTGTATCACGCGGCAGGGAGCGTCAGCGCGGTCGAGTTGCCGATCATTTCCGCGGAAGAGGCGGCGCGGGTGGCGCGCTAGCAGCAGGCAGAGGCAGGCGCCCGCAAGGGCGCCTAGCGCGGCCGGATGCTGGACGACAGCAGCTCGGCGCGGTGGCTGCGCTGGAAGCTTTCCATGATGGCGCCCGAGCGGGCGGCTTTTTCCAGCAGTTCGCGCAGCACCGTCTGGTCGTTCGCATTGAGCGATTTGCGCGAAATATAGGCGCCGGAAAGGCCCCAGGGCAGTTCCGGCAGCGCTTCCAGGCGCAGGCGGTCGGCCAGGCCCAGCACGCGCGCATCGTTTTGTACCGCGCCCGACAAAATGGTGGGGTTCATGATGGTGGCGTCGATAAAGCCGCTTTGCATCAGGCGCGCAATCGACAGGGCGTCGACTTCGTAGAACAGCCGGCCCTGGCTGCTCAGTTCCTTGGCCAGCGCCTGGTAGGGGTGGCCATAGTCGTAGCCGCGCACCAGCGCCACGCGCAGTTCGCGCCGTTCGATCAGTTCCTGCATGCTGTTGACCGGTTCGCGCGCGCCTTGCAGGGAAATCAGCAGCGGGCGGTTGCCCAGCAGGGGAATGAACAGGCCATGCTGGTCGCGCCGCGGCGTGCTGCTGGCCGGAATCAGGATGTCGGCCTTGCCGGTTTCATACAAGGCTTCCAGGCGGGCGCGCGGCACCACGCTGAAGACGAAATTGCAGCCCATCTTGGCGCCCAGGCTGCGCAGTATCTCCGGGTAGATGCCGCTGACCGTGACGCCGCTGCCGACCACGCTGGCGCCGATCTGCGACACGGGGACATGGATGTCGCGCGAGCAATTGGCCCATGCCGCCAGGGGCAAGGCCAGCGCAGGCAATGCCAGCGACAATGCGGCCGCGGTACGGCGCCAGGCGCTGCAATAAAAGTCAGTCATACCCATCCTTGCTTGCCATCGGCTCACGCTCCGGTAAGGCGCGGCCCATTCTGCGGTTTATCTGCGATCTTGTATTTTATTGTAACGCATTTTCATCCCTATATTGCCCTATGGCAATGTTGTGCGGCGGTCTATTTTGTGGCGGATACCACCAACCCTGTGTCACCTTGCGTCTTGAAGTAACGCCAGGCCACGATCATGCCCAGGGTCTGCATGATGGCGCAGACAAAAAAGGTGCTGCCGATGCGCCAGTCATTGGCCGGCAAATGGCTGACTTCGCCGAGAATAATGCTGCCCAGCAGCGGCATGATGATGATGCCCAGGCTGCTGATCGACTGCAATGACCCCATCAGTTCACCCTGTTCGCCGGCCGCCGACCCTTTCGAGATAATGCCCTGCAGGGCTGGGCCGGCCGCGAAGGCCAGCAGGTTGCACAGGATCAGCGCGTACATCATCCAGCCTTCGGTGGCCAGGCCATACAGCAGATAGGTGATGGCGCCCGAGGCCATGCCCAGCAGCGACAAACGTACTTCGCCCAGGCGCTTGATCAGGATGCCCAGCAGGCCGGCCTGCACCACCGCCGCGCACAGGCCCACGCAAAACAGCGCGATGCCGTTCTGGCGCGGCGTCCAGTCGAAGCGGAAGTGCGTGTACAGCACCCAGGTGGTGTTGAGCATCATTTGCGCAAACGTCATCAGGCCGAAGGCCAGCACCAGGCCGCGAATCTCCACCCGCCGCGCCAGTTTGACCAGGGCCGCGAACGGGTTGATACGGGCCAGGGTGAACGGCGCGCGCGGGCCAGGTGCCAGCGACTCCGGCACGAAAAAATAGCCATACACAAAATTGGCCGCCGACAGGCCGGCCGCCACAAAGAAGGGCAGGTGCAGGTTGATATCGCCCAGCAAGCCACCGAGCATGGGGCCGCAGATAAATCCCAGGCCGAAGGCGGCGCCGATCTTGCCGAAGCTTTTGGCGCGGTTGTCCGGCGTGGAAATATCGGAGGCATAGGCCGAAGCGACCGACATGCTGGCCGACGACACGCCGCCGATAATGCGGCCGATAAACAGGCAGGCCAGGTTGGGCGCCCAGCCGGTGGCCAGGAAATTGACGCACATGCCGGCCATGGAATACAGCAGCACGGGGCGGCGCCCGACGCGGTCGCTGATGGCGCCCAGCATCGGCATGAAGATAAATTGCAGCAAGCCGAACACGGCCGCCATGATGCCGTACCACATGGCTTGCTGGTCCTTGCCATCGACAAAGTCGCCGATCAGGATCGGCAGCACCGGCACCACCAGGCCGATGCCCAGCATGTCGATAAAGACGCAGACCAGGATGAAATTGAGATTGCCGGCGCGCGCTGGCGCAGCGGGTGGGGAAGAGTCGGGCGTGGCGTTGTCGGTCATGCAAGCTTTCGGCGCGCACCGCGCGGCAGTACGGCCGCGAGGCTGGAATGGTTGGCGTGGCGCCGGCGCCGGAACGCTGCAGCGCGCTGGCTGGACCTTGTATTATAGACAGCGCGCGCCGCGCTGGCTATCGCACGCTTGCCGCTCGCTTGCATCAGGCGCCAGCCGCGCCAGCGCCCCATTCCTCGGCAAAGGTGGCGCGGAAGTCGAGCAGGATCTGCAGCCGTTGCCCTGCCAGCGCGCGGCCGGCCGGCGTCTGCATCTTGCCGGGCAGCTTGTCGAGCTTGGTGACGATATGGTCCAGCGAATACGCCTTGTCGTCGAGCGGGCGGTGCAGCGCCAGCGGATCGCTGCCATGGGCCAGCGCGCTGTCCATGCGGGCCGCCGTATAAAACATGCGCGCCAGGCCCACCGCGCCCAGCGCGTCGATACGGTCGGCGTCCTGCACGATCTGCGCTTCGATGGTGGTGGGCGCCAGATTGGCGGAAAAACTGTGGGTCTCGATCGCGTGGGCGACGGCGGGCAATTTGTCTTCTGGAAAACCGAGTTCGGCCAGCTGGCGGCAAGCCAGCGCGGCCGCCTGGCGCGAGGCAAGGTGGCGTTCGGCATGGTTTTTCGGCAGGTTGACCAGGTCGTGCAGATAGCAGGCGGCCATCACCACCAGGGCATCTGCCTGCGGGTAATCCTGCAGCAGGATGGACGCGTTGCGCCAGACACGGTGCAGGTGGTTGATATCGTGGGCGCTGTCGTCGCCGAGGCCGGCGGACGCCAGCGCCAGCAGGCGCGGCTGCCATTGTGTAAGCAAAACTTGCATGTTGAGAATGTCGTGAAAAGCAAAGCCGCCAGTGTGGCATAAAACACGGGCCGCGGTCGTCCCGCGCCGCCCGCTGTTCTTTTTTAGTGCAATGAAAATTTACATGCGGTAACATTGCTGCATTGCAATTCCAGTGCATTATTTAGTAATTTTCACGCAGCGTGCGCCAGGCCCGTGGGCCGGCGCATTTTCTGCCTATCAAAGGAATATCATGAATACCACCACCAGCGAGTCCGGCGCCACCGTTGCCAAGGCCGCCGAGTATCTGGCCTTTACCCTTGGCCAGGAAGAATACGGCATCGATATCCAGAAAGTCAGCGAAATCCGCAGCTATGAAACGCCGACCCGCATCGCCAACGCCCCCGAATTCGTCAAGGGCGTGGTCAATCTGCGCGGCATCATCGTGCCGATCGTCGACATGCGCATCAAGTTCAACCTGGGCACGCCCAGCTATGACCAGTTTACCGTCGTCATCATCCTCAATATCGGCAACCGCGTGGTCGGCATGGTGGTCGACCGCGTCTCCGACGTGACGACCTTGCTGCCGGAACAGATCAAGCCGGCGCCTGACATGGGCCGCTCGATCAATACCGAATACGTGATCGGCCTGGGCACCATCGACGAGCGCATGCTGATCCTGGTCGATATCGACCAGCTGATGTCGAGCGCCGACATGGGCCTGATCGAAAAACTGGCGGCCTGATCCCTTAGCCGCGATACCATCTCAGCCCCGCAGTTTGCCGTGGGGTGACAGGCGCATGGTTTGCTTGCAAACCGTGCGCCTCTTTTCATGATTACGCCCGATTCCTCCAGCAGCCAGCCAGCACGCCTTGCGCAGTGCCGCGAGCCTGTTGCGCAGTCCGGCTCAGCTCCCAAGGATTTTCCATGAACTTATTCAGAAACGTCGGCATCGGCACGCGCCTGGGCGCCGGTTTTGCCATCATCCTGCTGTTTTCCATGCTCATTACCGGCATCAGCGTCTGGCGCCTGCACGACGTGGCGGCCGACACGCGCGCCATGATGGAGCAGCCGCTGGCCAAGGAGCGCCATATTTCGGACTGGTACAGCCGCATCGACAGCGCCGTGCGCCGCACCATCGCGATTGCCCGCAGTTCGGACACGTCACTGAGCGCATATTTTGCCGAGGAATCGAAGGTCTCGTCAGCCAGCTCGGCCGAGCTGCAAAAGAAAATCGAGGCGCTGATAGCCCAGCCCGAGGAAAAAGCCATGTTCGCCGCCTTGCTCGAGCAGCGCAAGGTCTACCTGGGCTCGCGCGACCAGGTCTACAAGCTGAAGGGCGACGGCCAGGCCGAGGCCGCCAACGAGGTGTTTGAAAAAACCTTTGTGCCGGCCGCCGCCACCTACCAGAAGATGGTGTTCGACCTGCTGGAACACCAGCGCGCCGCCATCGACGCCACCGCGCGCGATATCGATGCGGTGGCCGTCACCAGCCGCAACTTGCTGCTGGGCCTGGCCGCGATGGCGCTGGTGTTCGGCGTGCTGTGCGCCTGGCTGCTGACGATCGGCATCGTCCATCCGCTGCGCACGGCCGTGGGCGTGGCGCGCCGCGTGGCCGATGGCGACCTGACGGCGCGGATCGACGCCAGTGCCAAAGATGAAACCGGGCAATTGCTGCAAGCGTTGAAGGACATGAACGCCAGCCTGTTGACCATCGTGGCCGAAGTGCGGGGCGGCACCGACAGCATCGCCACCTCGTCGACGCAGATCGCGGCCGGCAACCAGGACTTGTCGAGCCGCACCGAGCAGCAGGCCGGTTCGCTGGAAGAAACCGCCTCGTCGATGGAGGAGCTGACTTCGACCGTGAAACAGAACGCCGACAATGCGCGCCAGGCCAATCAACTGGCGGCTTCGGCCGCGCAAGTGGCGCTCAAGGGTGGCGAGGTGGTGGCGCAGGTGGTCGGCACCATGGACTCGATCAACTCGTCCTCGAACAAGATCGTCGACATTATCGCCGTGATCGACGGCATTGCCTTCCAGACGAATATCCTGGCCCTCAACGCGGCGGTGGAAGCGGCGCGCGCGGGCGAGCAGGGCAGGGGTTTTGCGGTGGTCGCCTCCGAAGTGCGCAACCTGGCGCAGCGGTCCAGCCAGGCGGCGAAGGAAATCAAGACCCTGATCGGCGCGTCCGTCGAGCAGGTCAATGCGGGCAGCATGCTGGTCGCCCAGGCCGGCTCGACCATGAACGACATCGTTGCCAGCGTGCAGCGCGTGAGTAACATCATTACCGAAATCACGGCCGCCAGCAGCGAGCAGAGCGTGGGCATCGACGAGATCAACCGCGCCATCGGCCAGATGGATGCCGTCACGCAGCAGAATGCGGCATTGGTGGAAGAAGCGGCCGCGGCCGCGGAATCGATGCAGGACCAGGCGCACAAGCTGGCGCAGATCGTCAGCGTCTTCAAGCTCGACCACCAGGCGGCCGCACGCAAGCCGGCAGCCAGGCCGCAAGCGGCGCCGGCCCTGCGCCTGGGCCGCACGCGCTAGATTTTCCCCGGCGGCGCGCGTCCATGCGTGCCGCCTGCAACACCTTCCCCTTTCCAGCTTGCTCTCTTCTTGTTTTTCTTTTACCGTGCTGCTCTGACGCAATTTGCGTTCAAACAGCATCTCCCGGGGTAATCATATGAATTTATTAAGAGACGTCAGCATCGGTGTACGCCTGGGCCTGGGTTTTGCCGGCATTTTGTTGTTTTCCATGCTGATCACCGGCATCAGCGTCTGGCGCCTGCACAATGTTGCGCAGGATACGCGTGACATGATGGAGCAGCCGCTGGCCAAGGAACGCTATATTTCCGACTGGTACAGCAAGATCGACAGCGGCATCCGCCGTACCACGGCGATTGCACGCAGCAGCGACACCTCGCTGGGGCCCTATTTTGCGGAGGAAGCGAAAGCGTCCTCGGCCGCTTCAAGCGAGTTGCAGAAAAAAATCGAGGCCTTGCTGTCGGCCGACGAAGAAAAAGAAATCTTCAAACAGGTCAGCGAGATGCGCAAGGTCTACCTCAGTTCGCGCGACCAGATCAACAAGCTGAAAGCGGCAGACCAGCTTGATGAGGCAAAGGCGGTATTTGAAACTACCTTCGTGCCCGGCTCGGCCAAATACCAGAAACATGTGCTCGACCTGCTGTTGCACCAGCGCGCCAGCATCGATGCCACCGCACGCAATATCGACGCGATGGCCGTCACCAGCCGCAACCTGCTGCTGGGCCTGGCCGCGCTGGCGCTGGCCTTTGGCGCCGTCTGCGCCTGGCTGCTGACGATCAGCATCGTCCATCCGCTGCGCACGGCCGTGGGCGTGGCGCGCCGCGTGGCCGATGGCGACCTGACGGCGCGGATCGACGCCAGTGCCAAAGATGAAACCGGGCAATTGCTGCAAGCGTTGAAGGACATGAACGCCAGCCTGTTGACCATCGTGGCCGAAGTGCGGGGCGGCACCGACAGCATCGCCACTTCGTCGACGCAGATCGCGGCCGGCAACCAGGATTTGTCGAGCCGCACCGAACAGCAGGCCGGCTCGCTGGAAGAAACCGCGTCGTCGATGGAAGAGCTGACCTCGACCGTGAAACAGAACGCCGACAATGCGCGCCAGGCCAATCAATTGGCGGCCTCGGCCGCGCAAGTGGCGCTCAAGGGCGGCGAGGTGGTGGCGCAGGTGGTCGGCACCATGGACTCGATCAACTCGTCCTCGAACAAGATCGTCGACATCATTGCCGTGATCGACGGCATCGCCTTCCAGACCAATATCCTGGCCCTCAACGCGGCGGTGGAAGCGGCGCGCGCGGGCGAGCAGGGCAGGGGTTTTGCGGTGGTCGCCTCGGAAGTGCGCAACCTGGCGCAGCGGTCCAGCCAGGCGGCGAAAGAAATCAAGACGCTGATCGGCGCGTCCGTCGAGCAGGTCAACGCGGGCAGCATGCTGGTCGCCCAGGCCGGCTCGACCATGAACGATATCGTTGCCAGCGTGCAGCGCGTGAGCGACATCATTACCGAAATCACGGCCGCCAGCAGCGAGCAGAGCGTGGGCATCGACGAGATCAACCGCGCCATCGGCCAGATGGATGCCGTCACGCAGCAGAACGCGGCGCTGGTGGAAGAAGCGGCCGCGGCGGCCGAGTCGATGCAGAATCAGGCGCACAAGCTGGCCGAGGTGGTCAGCGTGTTCAAGCTCGCAGCGTAGGTCGGATTAGCGCTTCGCGCGTAATCCGACACCACCCGTGACGTCAACAATATTGTCGGATTACGCGGCGTTCCGCCGCTAATCCGACCTACTCGTCGCGGCGGTAATCGCCATCTGCGACAGCCGGTCCGCGTCGCCATTGCGGTGACGCGGCACCCAGCGCAGCGACACGTCGGGCAATTGTTCCATCAGCGCCAGCACCGTGGCGCGCTGCGTCGCCAGGCCTTGTGCCCGCGCGCTGCCCAGCACATCATGGATCACCACCTGGCTGTCGCCATGCAGCAGCAGCTGCGCCGGCTTCACTAGCAGCGCCGCCCGCAGCAAGGCGGTCAGGGCCGCATATTCGGCGTCGCTGCTGTCGCCGTCGCCGGCCGGCTCGCTGATCTCGATGCGTTCGCCATCGGGCCCCAGCAGCAGGGCGCCGATGCCGAGACGGCCCGGATTCGGGTGGGCCGAGCCGTCGAACCAGCCGCGCCAGGCCAGCGGCCCGCCATCGTCCTGGCGCTTGGCCGCATGCTGTTCACGCCGCAGCTGCGCCTTGCGCGCGGAAGCTGCCGACACCATTACTTGATGAACAGCAGGTCGACCAGCGCCGCGATCCAGCAGGCGACCAGCACGCCGACGGCCACTTGCATGCCGGGGCCGTCGTTGGCGGACAGGGCCGCCACTTTTTCCGTGATCAGCTGCACGTCGAGCGGCAGCGCGCCGCTGTTGATCTGGTCCATGATCTGCCCCGTGCGCTGCATGATGTTGTTGATCACCAGCAGCAGGGCGATCAATGACGGCACGATGAACAGCGCGCCGCGCGCCTTGCGGCCCAGCAGCAGATGTCCGGTGCCGGGAAAGACCAGGGTTGACAGCAAAATGGCCTTGGGCCGTCTGGAAGAGAGTGTGCCGCTCATGCGCGCCTTCACGGTGGTTACAAGCGGCACATCATACTATTGCCAGCCGAATTTGCGCAGATAAACGCGTTTCATCAGGGTCGTCAGCACCGTGTAGGCGACCAGGATGGCCAGCAGCCACGGAAAGTAGGCCAGCGGCAGCGCCTGCAGCTTGAAGTAGCTGGCCAGCGGTCCCATCGGCAGGAACACGCCCACCGCCATGATGGCCGTGGTCGCCACCAGCAGCGGCACCGAGGCGATGCTGTCGATAAACGGCAGCTTCGGCGTGCGGATCAGGTGCACGATCAGGGTCTGCGTCAGCAGGCCCACGACGAACCAGCCGGACTGGAACAGCGTCTGCTGGGCCGGCGTATTGGCGCCGAACACATGCCACATCAGGATAAACGTGCTGATGTCGAAGATCGAGCTCAGTGGACCGAAAAACACCATGAAGCGGCCGATGTCGCGCGGGTTCCAGCTCAGTGGCTGCTGGATCAGTTCGGCATCGACGTTATCGAACGGAATCGCGATCTGCGACACGTCGTACAGCAGGTTCTGCACCAGCAGATGCAGCGGCAGCATCGGCAGGAAGGGCAGAAAGGCGCTGGCCACCAGCACGGAAAACACATTGCCGAAGTTCGAGCTGGCCGTCATGCGGATATATTTCAGCATATTGCTGAAGGTGCGCCGGCCTTCCAGCACGCCTTCCTCCAGCACCATCAGGCTTTTTTCCAGCAGGATGATGTCGGCCGCTTCCTTGGCGATATCGACGGCCGAATCGACCGAGATGCCGATATCGGCCGCGCGCAGGGCCGGCGCGTCATTGATGCCGTCGCCCATGAAGCCGACGATATGGCCGTTGCCGCGCAGGGCGCGCACCAGGCGCTCCTTGTGCAGCGGGCTGAGCTTGGCAAACACGGTATGGCTTTCGGCCGCCTGCGCCACTTGCGCATCGTCCATGTCGTCCAGCTCGGGCCCCTGCAGCACGCCGCGCACGGCCAGGCCCACTTCGCGGCAGATCTTCGCCGTCACCAGGTGGTTGTCGCCGGTCAGCACTTTCACCGTCACGCCATGTTCCTTGAGCGCGCGCAGGGCCGGCGCCGTCGATTCTTTCGGCGGATCGAGAAAGGCCACATAGCCGATCAGGGTCAGCGCCGTTTCATCGGCCACGCCATACACGGTTTTGTGCGGCGGCACTTCCTTGACGCCGACGGCAACCACGCGCAAGCCTTCGGCGTTCAGGCCGTGGGTGGTGGCCAGCACACGGTCGAGAAGATGGGTGTCGAGCGGCACGTCGACACCGTCCAGGCGCATATGGCTGCAGGCGGCCAGCATTTCCTCGACCGCGCCCTTGCAGATCAGCTCGTGGTGATCATTGCGTTCGGACACCACCACCGACATGCGGCGGCGCACGAAATCGAACGGGATCTCGTCGACCTTTACATAGTCGCGCGCCAGCTGCATTTCCGTCTGCAGCTGCACATGGTCGAGCACGGCGCGGTCGAGCAGGTTTTTCAGGCCGGTCTGGTAGTGGCTGTTCAGGTAGGCAAAGCGCAGCACCTCGTCGGACGGCTGGCCGAACACATCGGTATGGCGTTCCAGCACAATCTTGTCCTGCGTCAGGGTGCCCGTCTTGTCGGTGCACAGCACGTCCATGGCGCCGAAGTTCTGGATCGCATCCAGCCGTTTGACGACGACTTTCTTTTTCGCCAGCTTCACGGCGCCCTTGGCCAGGGTGCTGGTGACGATCATCGGCAGCATTTCCGGCGTCAGGCCCACCGCCACGGAGAGGGCGAACAGGAAGGCTTCCATCCAGTCGCCCTTGGTCCAGCCATTGATCAGGAACACCAGCGGCGCCATCACCAGCGCAAAGCGGATCAGCAGCCAGCTGACGCTGTTGACGCCGGCTTCAAACGCGGTCGGCGTGCGTTCGGTGGCCGTGACGCGGGTGGCGATCGCGCCGAAATAGGTGCGGTTGCCGGTGGCCAGCACCAGCGCCGTGGCGGCGCCCGAGATCACATTGGTGCCCATGAACAGCAGGTTGGTCAGGTCCATCGGATTCTTGCCATTGCCATTGCCATCGGCCAGTTCGGCCATTTTTTCCACCGGCAAGGATTCGCCCGTCATCGCCGACTGGCTGACAAACAGGTCCTTGGCGGTGAGCAGGCGGCAGTCGGCGGGAATCATGTCGCCTGCCGACAGCACGATGATGTCGCCCTGCACCAGGGCGCGGATCGGCAATTCCGCTTGCGCGCCATCGCGCAGCACGGTGGCGGTGTTGCCGACCATCGCTTTCAGGCGTTCGGCGGCGCGGTTCGAGCGGCCTTCCTGCACGAAGCGCAGCAGGGTCGACAGGATCACCATGCTGCCGATGACGATGGTGGCCTTGACGTCTTCGGTCAGGTAGGAAACGATGGCCAGCACCGTCAGCAGCAGGTTGAACGGGTTCTTGTAGCACAGCCACAGATGCTGGTACCAGGCCAGCGGCTTTTCGTGTTCGACTTCATTCGGGCCGGTCTGCGCCAGCACGGCGTGCGCCTCGTCGCCGGACAGGCCCGTTTCACGCGTGGCCAGGCGCGCCAGTGCGGCCGGCAGGGCTTCGGTGGCGGCGGCCAGCAACTGGCGCGCCAGGTGGTCGGGCACAGGTACGGTCCGGGCGGTGCTGTTTGCCAAAGGCATGGCCTGGCGGCGAAAATGGCCGGCCGTGTGGCGCTTGCGCAGGAACGATTCGAACAGGCGGGTGAAGAGGGTCATGGCTCTTCCTTTCAGGCTAGTGATGGATACGATGTTTTTTTATTTACCGCAACGGGCTTATTGCAACGGCGCGCCGGTCCAGACCAGGCCCAGCGACCAGGTCTTGGCGCGCGGCTGGTCCGACTTGCGGCCCCAGCTGGCGTCGAGCTGCAGGCGGCCGGGCACGATGGCGCGGCGCAGGCCCAGCTGGGTGGTGGCGCCACCGCCGCGCTGGCCGAAACGTTCCAGGCCGATGCCGGTGAGTTCGCCCAGCTGCCGTTCCAGGGCCAGGCCCCAGGTCGCCGCCGTATGGGCGCCTTGCGGGCGTATCGCGCCCAGGTTGGCGTGCAGCAAAGTATCCTGGCCTTGCCAGGCCAGGCTGACGGGCAGGTTGATGCTGGTCGCCGCCTGTTCGCCCGCTTGCCGCGCCAGCACCAGGCCGACGCCCCAGCCGTTGTCCGTCACCGGACGCAGCACGGTCTTGCCTTGCAGGACAGCGGCGTTGCGGTGGCCGCTGTCGGCGGGCAGCGAGGCGGCGCCGAGTGCCAGTTCCCAGTTGCCCGTGAAATTGCAAGCGGGCATGGCCCAGGCAGCCGACTGGCCACCGCTGGTGTCAACCCAGCTTTCCAGCTGGCAGTTGCCGCGGTCGGCAATGCCGGCGTCGTCCACTGTCAAGGGGCGGCCGGCGGGCGCATCGGGCGCGGCCAGCAGCAGGCCCAGCGCCAGCGCGGGCAGTTGCGTGTTGCGTAGTAAATTGCGTTGTAAAGTTTGATGCCAGATCATCACCGACTCCTGTGTGTGCAGGGAGATCAGGCGAGACTTGTTACCGGGAGGGCGGCAACAAGCCGCACCCACGGTCGGGCTCAGCGCCGTCCGTCAGGACAATCAATGGTCAGGGGGAGAGTGCGCAACAGGGAAACCTGTTGCGGACCGCACCTTGCTCGGCAAGGCGCGGCGGAAGAGTCGCGTGCTTGCCGGGATTAATTGTCGATGCAAGATCGACTACTGTCACTGGAACAAGTACCCACGTGGGACTCCGTAAAATGAATAATGCACGCATGATAAAAGTGCAGCTTGGCAAGGTCAAGCAAAAAATCCTTACATTGCGGAAACGTAATGTCAGTGAAAACTATCGGGTATAATTGCCAACTACCTGCTCAGGCAGGTAATTGTTAACCACCTCGGCAAGGCAGGCGCCCATGAATTTCGATACGACCCTGGAATGGAACCAGATGTTTGGCGGCGGCTTCGGCTTTTTGCTGACGCACGCCCGCAATACCTTCCTGGCCGATATGGAACGCGAGATGACGCCGCTCAACCTGACGGCCGCGCAGTTCTTGGTGGTGGTTGGCATCGCCCACAAAAGGGCGCGCACGCTGACGGAGTTCACGGCCTTTCTCGGCTATGACAGCGGCGCCATGAAGCGCTTGCTGGACCGCATCGAAGAGAAGGGCATCATCCGCCGCATGCGCTGCCTGGAAGACCGGCGCAGCCAGATCCTCGAACTGACCGACGAGGGCCACGCCCTGTATCCGCGCGTGATGGAAGCGGCGCGCGTGGTGCATGGTCGTTCGCTCGACGGTTTTACTGCACAAGAAGTCGAACAGTTCCAGGGTTTCCTGCAGCGGGTGATCGCATCGGCCGCGCGCTGAACTTGCGCGTTTTTTTTAACTATTTATCTGCCTGGGCAGTTAGTTTTCATGACCTCCATTTCCCCCTCCAAAACCGTGGCGATTGCCGCCTTGCTGGCCGGCAGCGCCCTGATTGCCTGGTGGCTGCTGGCGCCAAGCAACCATGAAGTAACCGAAGACGCTTATGTCGAAGGCAACGTGGTACAGGTCACGCCGCAGCTGAACGGCAGCGTGACGGCGATTGCTGCCGACAATACCGATTACGTGCAGGCCGGCCAGGTGCTGGTGCAACTCAATGAGGTCGACGCGCAACTGGCGCTGGCGCGCGCCGAGGCGCAGCTGGCGAAAACGGTGCGGCAGGTGCGCGCCCAGTTCGCCAGTTCCGGCCAGGGCCGCGCCGCCATCGTGTTGCGCCGGGCCGACGTGGCGCGCGCCGAAACCGACCTGGCGCGGCGCAGCAGCCTGGCCGGCAGCGGGGCGGTGTCGGGCGAGGAAATCAGCCATGCCGAGGACGCGCTGCGCACGGCGCGCGCCGCGCTGGCGGTGGCCGAACAGCAGTCGCTGTCGGCCAGCGCCCTGACCGACCAGACCAGCGTGGCCGGCCATCCGGACGTGCTGGCCGCCAGCGCCCAGCTGCGCGATGCCTGGGTGGCGGCCCACCGCACCACCTTGCGTGCGCCTGTCAGCGGCTTAGTCACGCGCCGCAACGTGCAGCTGGGCCAGCGCGTGGCGGCAGGTGCCGCGCTGATGTCCATCGTGCCGCCCGGGCAGATGTGGGTCAGCGCCAACTTCAAGGAGTCGCAATTGCACGGCATCCGCATCGGCCAGCCGGTCGAGCTGCGCGCCGATGTGTATGGCAACACGGTGCGCTACCATGGCCGCGTGGCCGGTCTCGATGCGGGCACGGGCAGCGCATTTGCCCTGCTGCCGGCACAGAACGCCACCGGCAACTGGATCAAGGTGGTGCAGCGCGTGCCGGTGCGCATCGCGCTCGATGCGCAGGAACTGGCGGCCCATCCTTTGAAAATCGGCCTGTCGATGCGGGTGGCGGTCGATACCCGCCAGCGCGGCGGCCTGCTGGCCGCCAGCACGCCTTCCGGCCGGCCCGCCTGGCGCACCGCCGTGTTCGACGGCGAACTGGCGCAGGCCGCAGAGCAGGCCGAGGCCGTGATCGCCGCCAATCTGGGCAGGAGCCGTTGAGATGACCGTCAGGCATCCGCGCGAAAAGACCTTGCTGGCCACCATCTTTGTACTGAACGCGATCGAGTTCCTGCAGGCCGGCATGATCGCCTTTGGCGCCGGCCCCATCATGGGCGAGATCGGCGCCTCGCCCGAGGAATTCACCCTGGCCACGGTGGTGTATGCGGTGGTGGCGATCGCGGCGATCTCCAAGCAGGGCTGGCTGGTCGAGCGGCTGGGCTGGCGCGGCTTTATCGTCAGTTCGGTGGTGGTGTTCGTGGCGGGAGCGGCCATCTGCGGCGCCAGCAATGACTTTCACCAGTTCCTGGTCGGCCGCGCCGTGATGGGCATGGGTGGCGCCGCCTTCATGACCAGCGCGCGCTTGCTGATCACCCTGATGCCGCCCGGTCCGCGCCGTTTTACCGGCATCAAGTCGTTTGCCAGCGCGCTGGCGATCGGCAATGCGCTGGCGCCGTGGCTGGCGGCGCAATCGGTCGCGCATGACAGCTGGACGGCCATCTTCGTGATCCTGGCGGCGGCTGCCATGCTTGCCGGCTTGCTCGCCACGCAGTGCCTGCCGTCGACCACGGTGCCCGTCGACCAGCGCTCGGACGCGCATCCGGTGGCCTTACTGGCCCTGCTGGGCGGCTGTGCGCTGAGCCTGTACGCGCTGCAGCGCGCCACGTACGATTTCTATGGCAACGCGGTGCCGCTGCTGGCGACCTGGGCGCTGGGCGCCGCCGCCATCGCGTATTTCGTGCGCCACCAGCACGCCCACCCGCGGCCCTACCTGGTATTGAGCCGGCTGCGCCAGCCGCGCTACCTGACCGGGCTGCTGCTGTTTACCGTCTGCTACCTGGTGTTGGGCGCCAATAACTACATGCTGCCCGTGCTGACCCAGCGCGCGCTCGGTTTCGGCTGGGAAGTGGTGGGCGGCGTGCAGGGCGCCGGCCTGGTGGCGGCGCTGATCGCGTTCTGGATCATGGCGCACATCCTGCCAAAATACCCGTCGCCGAAGAAATTCTATGTGGCCGGTTTCCTGTCGCTGGCCTTGTGCGGCGCGCTGTTGTCGCGCTTGAGCGGCGAGGCCGATCTGTGGCTGCATGTAATGCCGGCCGTGGCCGCGTATGGCGCGTTTATTATCCTGGTAATGGCCACCACCGCCATCCAGGCGTTTGCCAGTCTGCAGCAGGACGAGCAAGCGTTCGCCCACGGCCAGCAACTGAAGAACATGCTGTCGCAGTTCGGCCTGGCGGCCGGCGTGGCCGGCGCCGCGCTGGGCCTGCAATGGCGCACCGGCGAGCACTATGCGGTGCTGACGTCACGCTTTGCCCATGGCGACGCGGTGTTCGAGCAGGCGCTGGGGCAGCTCAGCACCGTATTTGCCGCCAGCCACGGCGCGCAGGCGCCGCAGGTGGCCTTGAGCCAGCTGGTGGCGCAACTCAATCAGCAAGCGGCCCTGCTGGCCAGCCTCGACTATTTCAGTTTCCTGGTGGTGTTTGCGCTGGTGGGGGCGGTGGCGATGTTGGGGCAGCGGGTGTTGAAGTAAGAGCCATAGTCATCGCGCAGGATTGTCCGGATACCAGGCGACGCTTTACCAGGTGTAGCTATGTTGATACGATGAGACTTAAATCCTATCTATGAATGACATTGATCTGCGCATGGAAAAAATAAGTCTTGAAATAAGCGAGGATGACGCCGATGTCGCCTATTTGCGCTTGCCAGGCCACCCGGGAACGGGTTCGGTTGGGGCGGTAAAAAAAACCATACGCTTGCACGATTTGCTGGCCTACAGCGGTCCTGATATTTACCTTGAATTGGATGAAAGTGGACATCTGATCGGCGCTGAAATTTTGGCCTGAGTCCGATGGCGTGCAACGTTCAACCTTGATTGCCGTTCTCCCCAGGTTCTTTGAACCGCTCGAACGTCTCCCCCAAAAAACCCACAAACGTCCGTATCCGCGCCGACAGCTGCTGCCGCTGCGGATACACGGCGTAGATATCGGCGTCCGGCGTGCGGTAGCCGGGCAGTACCTGCACCAGCCGCCCCGTCTCCAGGTAGCGTTCGATATCCCATTCTGCCCGCATCAGGATGCCGTGGCCGTCCAGCGCCCAGTTCACGGCAATTTCGCCATCGTTGGTGGCCAGGTTGCCGCGCACTTTGACGGCCTGCGCGTCGCGTTCGGCTTCCTTGCCGCCGTACAAGCGCCATAGTCCATATGCTTCGTCGCCCTGGCGGATGCTGATGCAGTTATGCCGGCGCAAGTCCAAAGGCGTCTTCGGCTCGCCGTGTTTCGCCAGGTAGGCGGGCGCGGCGCACAGCAGGCGGCGGTTGGGCGCCAGGCGCCTGGCGATCACGCGCGTGTCGGCTGGCGCGCCAAAGCGGATGCAGACGTCGAACTGGTCGTCCGTCAGCGCGGGCGGATCGACCGACAGCTGCAGCTGCACGTCCACTTCCGGATAGCGCAGCACGTAGCGCGAGATGGCCGGCGCGATATGCAGGCGGCCAAAGCCCAGGGTGGCGTTGACGCGCAGCTGTCCTTTCGGCGCGCTTTTCGAGGCACCCAGCAACTGGTCCAGTTCGGCAATTTCCGCCAGGATGCGGCGCGCATGCTCCAGCAAGACCTCGCCTTCCGGCGTCATGCTCATGCGCCGCGTGGTGCGGTTCACCAGCGGCACGCCCAGCCTTGCTTCGATAATGGACAGCCGCTTGCTGACGGCCGAGGTGGTGATGCCCAGCTCGCGCGCCGCGCCGCTCAGGCTGCCTGCGCTGGACAGGGTGACGATAAAGCCCAGTTCGGCTGGCTGGAAGCCATTGCTCATGATTGTGGAGTCAGAGGTTAACAATGGATTGAGTTTAGCGGGCATTGCGCGTGGCGTCCACCGCGTAGAGTGGTGTCACTACCACCTTATTCCAGGAGACACCTCATGAAAACCTACAACATCGCCACCATTCCAGGCGACGGCATCGGCAAGGAAGTCGTGCCGGCCGGCCAGCAGGTACTGGCCGCGCTGGCCGCCGGCAGCAGCAGCTTCACGTTCGCCTTCGAAGATTTCGGCTGGGGCGGCGACTACTATCGCCAGCACGGCGTGATGATGCCGGCCAACGGCCTCGATGCCTTGCGCAACAAGGACGCAATTCTGTTCGGTTCGGCCGGCGACCCGGACATCGCCGACCATATCACCCTGTGGGGCCTGCGCCTGAAGATCTGCCAGGGTTTCGACCAGTACGCCAACGTGCGCCCGACCCGTATCCTGCCGGGTATCGACGGCCCGCTCAAGCGCTGCGCGCAGGACGACCTGAACTGGGTCATCGTGCGCGAAAACTCGGAAGGCGAATACTCGGGCGTGGGCGGTCGCGTGCACCAGGGCCATCCGATCGAGGCGGCCACCGATGTGTCGATGATGACGCGCGTCGGCGTCGAGCGCATCCTGCGCTATGCCTTCAAGCTGGCGCAGTCGCGGCCGCGCAAGCTCCTGACGGTGATTACCAAGAGCAATGCGCAGCGCCATGCGATGGTCATGTGGGATGAAATCGCGGTCGAAGTGTCGCGCGATTTCCCTGACGTCACCTGGGACAAGGAACTGGTCGACGCCGCCACGGCGCGCATGGTCAACCGTCCGGCCACGCTCGACACCATCGTCGCCACCAACCTGCACGCCGATATCTTGAGCGACCTGGCCGCCGCGCTGGCCGGCAGCCTGGGCATTGCGCCGACCGGCAATATCGACCCCGAGCGCCGCTATCCGTCGATGTTCGAACCGATCCACGGTTCGGCCTTCGACATCATGGGCAAGGGCCTGGCCAATCCGGTCGGCACCTTCTGGTCGGTGGTGATGCTGCTGGAACACCTGGGCGAATTCGACGCCGCGAAACAGGTGATGCGGGCGATCGAGCACGTGACGGCCAATCCGGCCCTGCACACGCGCGACCTGGGCGGCAACGCCACCACGGCGCAGGTGACGCGCGCCGTGTGCGACTTCCTGGCTGCCGCCACGCAATTGCAGGCGGCGTAAGGGCAGGGTCCATGCTCCTGACCGGCCGCAGAGCCGGCGGGGGCGCTGGAAAGCAAGCAATTCATAACAGGAGACAAGCATGTTCAAACGTATCTTTGGCAAGCTGTACGTGCAGGTGCTGATCGGCGTGGTCGCCGGCGGCCTGCTCGGCTATTTTTCCCCCGCGCTCGGCACCGACCTCAAACCCCTGGGCGACGGCTTTATCCGCCTGATCAAGATGGTGTTCGCGCCCGTGATTTTCGCCATGGTGGTGCTGGGCATCGCCAAGATGGAAAGCATGAAGGAACTGGGCCGCGTCGGCGCCCGCGCCCTGATCTATTTCGAGGTGATGTCGACCCTGGCGCTGCTGCTGGGATTGCTGGTGGTGAATCTCGCCAAGCCGGGCGTGGGCATGAATATCGACGCCGCCTCGCTCGACACCAGCAGCATCGCCAGCTATACGGCGGCGGCCGCCAAGTCCTCGCACAGCTTTGTCGACTTCGTGCTGCACATGGTGCCCGTCAGCGTGGTCGACGCGCTGGCCAAGAACGACATTTTGCAGATCCTCGTGTTCGCCACCCTGTTCGGCATTGCCCTGTCGCACATGGGCCGGCGCGCCAAGCCGGTGGTCGATTTCCTCGAAGCGTTCTGCAACAGCATGTTCATTATCGTCGGCATGATCATGCGCGTGGCGCCGCTGGCCGCGTTTGGCGCGATCGCCTTTACGGTCGGCAAATATGGCCTCGGCTCGCTGGTGTCGCTGGGCCAGCTGATGGGTGCCATGTATCTGACCTGCGCCGTGTTCGTCTTCGTGGTGCTGGGCATCGTCGCCCGCGTCTCCGGTTTCAGCCTGTACAAGTTCCTGCGCTATATCAAGGAAGAACTGTTCACCGTGCTGGGCACCAGTTCATCGGAATCGGTGGTGCCGCAACTGATGCGCAAACTCGAGCATGCGGGCGTCTCGAAACCTGTGGTGGGCCTGGTAATACCGGCCGGCGTCACCTTCAATCCGGACGGCCAGTGCATTTATTACACCATGGCGGCCATCTTTATCGCCCAGGCCACCAATACGCCGCTCTCCATGATGGACCAGTTCATCGTGCTGGGCGTGCTGATGCTGACCTCGAAGGGCTCGGCCGGCGTCACCGGTTCCGGCTTCATCACCCTGGCGGCGACCCTGGCTTCGCTGGGCACCATTCCCGTGGCCGGCATGGTGCTGCTGCTGGGTGTGGACCGCTTCATGTCCGAGGCGCGCTCGATCACCAATACCATCGGCAACGCGGTGGGCACGCTGGCGATTGCCCGCTGGGTGGGCGCGCTGGACCGCGAACGCCTGGAGCATGTGCTGAACGGAAACTCGACGGCGGCGGAAATGCAGGCCCTGTACGAGCATTCGGAAGAGGACGAGGCCGTACCGGCGCCGCTGGCGATGGTGCAAAAAGCCAGCGCGTGATCAGGGTGTCGTCAGGGTGCTTTTTTCGGCGGCTTTTGCGGATTCAATTCCATCGACCAGATCACCGAATTGATCTTCCAGCCTTGCGTGGTACGCACCAGTTGCCACGCCTCCTGGCCCCAGTTGGAGCGATAGTCGCCACGGTTGAAGTTGTAGTCGAAGTAGACCTGGGCGATATCGCCATCACTGTCGATGCGCACATTGTCGAATTTCTCCTCGATCGCTTCCGTGTCGCTGACGATGGAATCGATGAACTTGACGGCGCTGGCGCCGGGCGTGATCTTGCTGACCTTGTCGCCCCGGTCTTCAATCATGTTCATGCTCTTGTCCTTGATCACGCCGATCCAGGGGATGGTCTCGCTGTACAGCAGCTTCATGAAGCTGGCCTTGTCCTTGTTGATCAGGGACAGGCGGAAGGTTTCCACCACCTGTTCCAGTTGCTGGCGGTCGGTCTGCGAGGGCGCCGCCTGGACGTTGAAAGCGCTGAAAAGCAGAAGGGCAAGCAGGCTGTGTTTCATGGGGTCTTTCAGGAGGTTAAGAAGATTGAATCGACAGCGAATCGGACAAAATCTGCCATAGCGCCGCGTGGCGCTGCTGCAAGGCGGCGCCGCCGGCATAGATCAGTTCCACGTGCAGGCTGTCGACGATACCCAGATAGGCTTGCGAATACAGTTCGATGCGCGCCGACGGCAGGGCAGGGGCCAGGCGGCCCAGGCTGGCCACGTAGTGCTGCAGCAGTTGCACCAGCAGCGCTTCGAAGCCGGCGCCCACCTGCACCTTGAGTGTCGCCGGCGGCAGGTAGGCGGTGCGCAGCAGGAAGCGCAAGTGGGCCGAATCGGCATAGCGCTCGGCCATGCGGTCGCAATACAGCGAGCCGGCCTGCTGGCCGCCGCTGGCAAACCGGCTCGCTTCATCGGCAAAGCAGCTGTCCATGAAGGCCTGCTCCTGCTCCAGGGCATCGTCGAACACGGCCAGGAACAGCGCGTCCTTGCCGCTGAAGTGCGAGTACAGCGAGGCCTTGCGCATGCCGGCCAGTTCGGCGATATCGTTGAGGGACGAGGCGTCGTAGCCGTGGTCGGAAAAATGGGCGACGGCAACGGCGCAGATGTTATCGGCCGAGGCCGAGCGTTTCTTCATAGGGTTCAGCAAGTGAGCATCAATGTAATGGCAGGCTGGCCGTCTGCAGGGGGCAGGAGCGGGCGCTGACCAGCGTCAGCCATGATACCAGCAGGCCCGCCGCGGTCAAGAACAACAGCCATGGCAGCGGCCCCAGCTGCGCCAGGCTGGCCGCCACCGGCGTGGCCAGTGACGAAATCGTCATCTGTATCGCGCCCAGCAGGGCCGCCGTCGAACCCAGCGCGCGCTGCTGCGAACCCATGGCGATCGCCATCAGGGTCGCTTCGGCCACGCCCAACCCGCCCAGCGCCAGGAACAGGCCCGGCAGCACGCCGGGCAAGCCCAGTCCCAGCGCGGCCGCCGCCAGCGCCAGCACGGCGCCGCCCAGCATGGCGCAGGCGCCCGCCACCGACAGGCGCAGCACGCCGTAACGGCCCACCAGGCGGCCGCTGGCCATCGCACCCAGCAGCACCGCCACGCCGGTGGCGCCGAACACCAGGCCGAAGGTATCGGCCGGCAGGCCGAAATCGTGCTGGTACACCAGCGAGGCGCCGCCGATATAGGCGAACAGGAAAAAGAAGCTGGCCGCCAGCGCCAGCGCCGGCAGCAGAAAGGCGCGGTCCAGGGCGATGCGGGCATAGGTGCGCAGCGCGCCTGTCGGCGGCACGCGTTTCGCTGCCGGCAGGGTTTCGGGCAGGAACAGCGCGCTGTTGAGCAGGGTCAGGGCACCGAGGCCGGCCAGCGCCAGCATCACGGCGCGCCAGCCGTAGTGCGCGTCCAGCATGCCGCCTACGGCCGGCGCCAGCACGGGCGCCAGGCCGACGATGGTCATCAGCAGCGCGAACAGCTGCGCCGCCCGCACGCCGTCGGCCACGTCGCGCACCATGCTCATCACCACCACCAGGGTCAGCGCCGCGCCCAGGCCCTGCAGCAGCCGCGCCAGCAGAAGGATGTGCAATTGACCGGCTTGCGCGGCCCACAGGGCGGCGGCGATATACAGCGCGATACCTGCCAGCAACGGCCGGCGCCGGCCCAGCATGTCGGTCAGCGGCCCGCACAGCAATTGCCCCATGCCCATCGCCAGCAGGAACACCGTCAGGCTCAGCTGCACGTTCGCATACGAGGTGTGCAGTTCGCGCGCCATGGCCGGCATCGAGGCCAGATACATGTCGATGCCGGCTGGGCCAAGGACGGCCACCAGGGCCAGGGATGCCGCCAGGCCGAAGCTGCCGGTGCGGGGAAGAGTGTGCTGCTGCATGGACTACCTTTCAATAAAAAACAGGGCGTTGACACTGCCGGTGTTTTTTATTGTACACTTACTGCCTACCGGTAGGTAGCTACATTTTTAATCAAGCTTGTTAATCAAAGGAGATGGATATGATGCAATTCGGAATTTTGCTCAGTGGTATCGCGGCGGCCCTGTTGTTTGCGGCCTGGAGCACCAACCGCGCGCGCGGCGAGCGGCGCGATGTGGTGCTGCTGGGCGTGGTGGCCGGCGCGCTGGCCGTGCCGGGCGCGGCGATGCTGGCGCTGTGACATTTCAATAAAAGCTCTGTCAGCCAGCCGACGGTGTCGACCGCGTCCAGCGGTCGCCCGGCTGCTTCAGGTATGTCTTGATCACATGGCCCCATGGCATGGCGATCGGGATGATCACCATCACGCCGACCGCAAACAGGTTCTCCAGCATGGCCTGGTCCAGCGGCCCTGCGCGCCAGGCCGGCAGCGCGACGACGATCAGCCACAGCGTTTTCCAGGTCAGCTCCCACAGCAGCACCGGCAGCATCTGCAGCGGATAGCGGATGCCGAGCGCGCACAGCAGGCCGAACGCCGCCAGCATGCAGTTGACGAAGCCCTGCATCATGTCAAGGAGGTGGCATATGGCAAACACATACCCGGAAGTGGCAAGCGCCGAGGTGGCGGAGATTTATTTCCGCGGCGTCAAGAACCTGGCCGAGCGGCCGCTGGACGATATTTTCCAGTTGCTCGGCATGCCGGTGGACTACGATGACTGGGATCTTGGCCGCGTGGTCTATCAATGGCGCAGCGCCCGGCGTTGCGTGCGCATCCACACCAGGCATGACCGGGTCAATGCGGTGTACCTGATGGACCCGGTCGATACACCGCGATTTGGCGAAGCGCTGGAAGTGATCTTCGATAATCCGGACGGCCAATAAAAAAGCAGGCCGCGTGGCCTGCCTGTTGTCCGTCACCTGCGCGCCTGCGCGGCATCCACCGGACTCAAGCGGCGGCGGCCGATGCGCGGAGGTTGGCGCGCAGGTCCTCGACCAGTCGCTTGCGGCTGCTCGAAGCGTACTCAATCGGCGAGAACGGCATGGACGCCGCCGCGTAGGCGTCGATCAATTCGTGCGTCGCCTGCGCCTGCTGCGGAGAGAACACCGTTTGACTGCCGTTATCACTGATCTGCGTGAGTTTTTCCTGCAGCACTTCCTTGTAAGCGATGTGCGCCTCGGAGATGGGATTAGCAACGCACAAGCCGAATGTTCCGTTCAAAAAGTACTCCCACGCCGCATCGGTACGCACGCGCAGGCCGCCGGCTATCGGTGCGCCGTCGTCGCCGAAGCTGTCGCGCAAACGCCAGGTGGACAGATTCAGCGTTGCCAGCGCCGTGGCGAAGTTGACCGTGAACTGCGCCTTCAGGCTGGCCTCGATGTCTGCCGTGGCGCCGGCCGCGATGGCGCGGCGTGCCCGATCGATCCAGGCCAGTTGCGATGGCGGGAAGTAACGACCGGGCGTGGAGCCGGGCGCGCTCATCTCGCCGAACACAAAGGAACAGACGTTTCCCGCGTTGGTGACCACATACGATGGTGCGGGAAGCAGCCGATCATGTATCAGGGCATCGAGCTCATCGATATGCATGGCGCTTGCGCTGGCCAGCTGTACCTCGTTAAGGAAATGTTTTCCCAAGTACCTATTCAGTTCTGTCATGGGGTGGCTTTCATTGTTGCCGAGTGCGGCCGTTTGCACTGGCAATTAAGTACTGGGTGTTTATACAGTGTACCGCCATGTGCTCGTGCAGGCAATGTGCTAATGTCTGTTGTCCGGGACGAAAAAAAGCAGGCGGCCTTGCGGTCGCCTGCTGTCGTCAAGCTGCCCGCTGTCGCGGGCGGCTGAGGTTTACTCTTCTTCGTACGAGCTGATCGGTGCGCAGCCGCAGAACAGGTTGCGGTCGCCGTAGACGTTGTCGGCACGGCCCACCGGCGGCCAGTACTTGCGCTCGCGCAGCGATGCCACCGGATAGGCAGCCACGGTGCGGCTGTATTTGCGGTTCCACTCGTCCGACATCAATACCTGCGCCGTGTGCGGCGCATTTTTCAGCGGGTTGTCGTCGTGGTCGAATTCGCCGCTGGCGACCTTGGCGATTTCTTCGCGAATCGCGATCATGGCATCGATAAAGCGGTCGATTTCCGCTTTCGATTCGCTTTCGGTCGGCTCGATCATCAAGGTACCCGGTACCGGGAAGCTCATGGTCGGCGCATGGAAACCGAAGTCCATCAGGCGCTTGGCCACGTCTTCGTTGCTGATGCCGGTGGCGTCGGTGAGCGGGCGCAGGTCCAGGATGCACTCGTGGGCGACCAGGCCGTCGTGGCCCGAGTACAGCACCGGGTAGTGCGGCGACAGGCGGCGCGCGATGTAGTTGGCGGCCAGGATCGCCGTCTCGGTCGCCGCCGTGAGGCCTTCGGCGCCCATCATGGCGATATACATCCACGAGATCGGCAGGATGCTGGCCGAGCCGAATGGCGCGGCGCTGACGGCGCCTATCCCTGCATCGGCCTCGTCGCGCCGGTAGCCGGTGGAGCGCTGGTTAGGCAGGAATTTTGCCAGATGGGCGCCGACACCGATCGGGCCCACGCCCGGTCCGCCACCGCCGTGCGGGATGCAGAAGGTTTTATGCAGGTTCAGGTGCGACACGTCGCCACCAAAACTGCCGGGTGCCGCCACGCCGACCAGCGCGTTCATGTTGGCGCCGTCGATGTAGACCTGGCCGCCGTGCGCGTGAATGATCTCGCACAGTTCCTGGATGCCTTCTTCGAACACGCCGTGGGTGGACGGGTAGGTGACCATCACGCAGGCCAGGTTGGCGCTGTGTTTTTCCGCCTTGGCTTTCAAGTCAGCCAGGTCGACGTTGCCGTTGGCGTCGCAGCTGGTGACGACCACCTGCATGCCCACCATATTGGCCGATGCCGGATTGGTGCCGTGCGCCGACGACGGAATCAAACAGATATTGCGGTGGCCTTCGCCGCGCGATTCGTGATACGCCTTGATCACCAGCAGGCCCGCGTACTCGCCCTGCGAGCCGGCGTTCGGCTGCAGCGACACGGCCGCATAGCCGGTCAGCGCGCACAGCATTTCTTCCAGCTGCGCGATCATCTCGCGGTAGCCGACGGTCTGCGCATCGGGCGCGAACGGGTGGATGTTCGAAAATTCTGGCCAGGTGACCGGGATCATTTCGGACGTGGCGTTCAGCTTCATGGTGCACGAGCCGAGCGGGATCATGGTGCGGTCCAGCGCCAGGTCCTTGTCGGCCAGGCTGCGCAGGTAGCGCAGCATTTCGTGTTCGGAGTGGTAGCTGTTGAAGACCGGATGCGTCAGGTAGGCGCTCTCGCGTGCCAGATTCGCCGGCAGCGCGCTGTCCACGGCTGCTTCGACAGCGTCCAGATCCGGCGCGGCCGGCGCGTTGGCCACGCCTTGCGCAAACACGGTCCACAGCAGCGCGATATCGTCGCGGGTAGTGGTTTCATCGAGCGACAGGCCGACATGGGTGGCGTCGATCTTGCGCAGGTTGACGCCGTGCGCAATCGCGGTGGCGTGCAGCTGTTCTGCATTGTCAACGCGAATCGTCAGGGTGTCGAAGTAGGTCTCGTTGACCACCTTGTGGCCCAGCGTTTTCAGGTTGGCGGCCAGCACGCCCGTAAAGCGGTGCACGCGCTTGGCGATCTGCAGCAGGCCGACCGGGCCGTGGTAGACGGCGTACATCGAGGCCATCACGGCCAGCAGCACTTGCGCGGTGCAGATGTTCGAGGTGGCTTTTTCGCGGCGGATATGCTGCTCGCGCGTTTGCAGGGCCAGGCGATAGGCCTTGTTGCCCTGCGCATCGACGGTCACGCCGACCAGGCGGCCCGACATATTGCGCTTGAAGGCGTCACGGGTGGACAGGTAGCCGGCGTGCGGGCCGCCGAAACCGAGCGGTACGCCGAAGCGCTGGCTGTTGCCGACCACCACGTCCGCACCCCATTCGCCGGGAGGCGTGAGCATGGTCAGGGCCAGCAGGTCGGCCGCGACGATCACCATCGCGCCATTGGCGTGCAGTTTTTCGACGCCGGCGCGGTAGTCGCGCACCACGCCATTGACGCCCGGGTATTGCAGCAGCACGCCAAAGCAGTCATCGAGCGACTCGATTTCGGCCGGATCAAACGTGCGCACTTCGATGCCGATCGGCTGGGCGCGCGTCTGCACCACTTCCAAGGTTTGCGGCAGCACGTCATTGGCGACGTACAGCACGGTGGACTTCGATTTGCCCACGCGCTGGATCAATGTCATCGCTTCGGCGGCGGCCGTGCCTTCATCCAGCATCGATGCGTTCGAGATGCCCATGCCGGTGAGGTCGGTGATCACTTGCTGGAAGTTCAAAATCGCTTCCAGGCGGCCCTGCGAAATCTCCGGCTGGTAAGGCGTGTACGCCGTGTACCAGGCCGGGTTTTCAAAGATATTGCGCAGCACCACGCCTGGCGTGAAGGTGTTGTAATAGCCTTGGCCGATCAGGGATTTCAGGACCTGGTTCTTGCCGGCGATGGCTTTCAGGCGCGACAGGGCTTCCTGTTCCGGCATCGGCTGCGAGTAGGCGCCCAAGGGCAGCGCGCCCTGGTTGCGGATATTGGCCGGCACCAGCGCATCGATCAGCGCGGCGCGCGAGGCGTAGCCCAGCGTGGACAGCATGGCTTCCTGTTCGGAAGGGGAGGGGCCGATATGGCGGGCGATGAAGGCATCGCGTGCTTCGAGTTGGGTCAGGCTGGTGCGGGTCATGGTATAGAGGCCAAAAAGACTGAAAAAACCGGGGGCGGCGCGCAGGCGCTGCGAAGAAAAATGCGAACGGGCCGCAAGCGCGGCCCGTGGTCAAGCGTGATTACTCGCCGGTGGCGGCGCCGTACGCGGCGGCGTCCAGCAGGCCGTCCAGCGACGACACGTCGGCTGGCTTGATCTTGAACAGCCAGTTGGCGTAGGCGTCGGCGTTGATCGATTCCGGCGCGTTGACGACGTCGTCGTTGACGGCCGTGACTTCGCCGGCGACTGGCGCGTAGATGTCGCTGGCGGCCTTGACCGATTCCACCACGGCGGCGTCGTCGCCGGCGTTGAAGGTGGCGCCGACGTCAGGCAGTTCGACGAACACGATATCGCCCAGTGCATCCTGTGCGTACTCGGTAATGCCGACGGTGGCCGTGCCGTCCGCTTCCAGGCGTACCCATTCGTGGGAGGCGGTGTACTTCAGGTCTGCAGGAATGTTCATGTGTGGCTCCAGATGGTAAATGTTTGATTGTTGATGATGTTTGATCGGTCTTGCGGGCGCCTCTAGCCGCTTACGCAACCAGGATTTTACCGTTGCGCACGAAAGGCAGCTTGACTACCGACGCGGCCAGTTGCTTGCCGCGGATTTCCACGTGCACGGTGTCGCCGACATTGACGCCGTTCGGCACGCGCGCCAGCGCGATCGCTTCCTGCATCGATGGGCTGAAAGTACCGCTGGTGATCTCGCCGGCGGCTTCATTGCCAGCCACGATGACTTTTTGATGGGCGCGCAGCACGCCGCCTTTTTCACGCAGGATCAGGCCGACGAATTGCGCGTTCTGGCCTTTGGCGACCAAAGCGGATTTGCCGATAAAGTCGCGCTCGCTGACCAGGTCGATGGTCCAGGCCAGGCCGGCGTCGAGCGGATTGACGCTTTCGTCCATGTCCTGGCCGTACAGATTCATGCCCGCTTCCAGGCGCAGGGTATCGCGCGCGCCGAGGCCGGCCGGCTTCACGCCGGCAGCCGCCAGCGCGTTCCACAGCGCTTCGACCTGGCTTGCCGCCACGCCGATTTCAAAACCGTCTTCGCCCGTGTAGCCGGTACGCGCCAGCATCACTTCGCCAAATGGCGTGTCCTTGACGATGACGGCGTTGAAGGGCTTGATCGCTTCGGAGGCTGCTTGCGTTTCCGGCAGTACCTGCCATACCCTGGCGCGCGCGTTCGGGCCCTGCACGGCGACCAGCGCCATCGGATTGTTCGCGCTGCGGCGCTCGGTGATCGTCAGGCCGCTGTTGGTGGCGGTGTTTTGCTGCTGCATCCAGGCCACGTCCTTTTCGGCCGTACCGGCGTTGACCACCAGGCGGAACCAGCTTTCGTTGAAGAAGTAGACGATCAGGTCATCGATGACGGTGCCTTCGGCATTCAGCATGCACGAGTACAGCGCCTTGCCTGCCACCTGCAGCTTGTCGACATTGTTGGCCAGCAGGCCGCGCAAAAAGGCGCGCACGTTCGGGCCTTCGATATCGACCACGCACATGTGCGACACGTCGAACATGCCGGCGTCGCTGCGCACGGCGTGATGTTCTTCGATTTGCGAACCATAGTTGACAGGCATGTCCCAGCCGCCGAAATCGACCATGCGGGCGCCGCTGGCACGGTGGGCGTTGTTGAGTGGGGTTGCGTTGAGCGTCATTGATTCCTCGGGACGAAGGTGAAAGGGGAGTTAACGGTACAGTTAACAGCACACAGCATGGCCTGGCCGACACGGCTTTCCAGCGTGAACATTCACCCCCCTGTCCTTGGTACCTGAGAGATTACGGAGAAAAAAGCTCCGTGCGCCCCTTCGGTGGACCGCCGGCAGTGCCGCGGTCGCTCTCCAGAGTTGAGCCGCAGCATGGCCATTGCCATCGTTGCGCCTCGCCTGATCGGTCCTTTTGCCTGAGAGTTTTTGGGTAGTGCCCCTTCGGCGGCAACGCGAGTTTGCCCTCTCCCGATCAAGTGGTGGGAATATATGCCAGCAGGGGTTTTCTGTCAATCTGTAAACACCCAGCCGGCATGCACCAAAACAGGGCTTGCGGCCTGATATTTCCTGGGTGTAAGTATCTGCGTGGAAGTGTTGCGCGCGGGTTCAGGAAGACGGCGGCGGGCACGGAAATTTGCTATGCTCAATACCATCATCACCGTCCTTTCGAAGAGTGATTGCCATGAGCGAAACCCATAACAGCATCGAACAGCACGGCTGGTTTACCTTGTCCGGCGACGTCAACAGCGACATGGTGCGCCGCGTCTTCAATGCGGTGGCCGACATGACCGAAGACAAGCTGACCACCGCGCATATCCTGATCCAATCGAATGGCGGCTATGTCAGCGACGGCATCTGCCTATACAACTTTCTGAGCAAATTGCCGATCAAGCTCGTGACGTACAACACGGGCGCCGTCGCCTCGATCGCCGTCACCCTGTTTTTGTCGGGCCAGCAGCGCTATGCCAGCGATACGGCGCGCTTCATGGTGCACAAGTCGCATGCCACCGCCTCGCCCGGTGCGCGGCCCGACGCGCTCAGCATCATCGTCGAAGGCTTGCGCGCCGACGACCAGCGCACCGAGCGCATCCTGCGCGGCCATGTGGCGCTGAGCGAGGACCAGTGGCTGGTGCATGCCTATTCCGACCTGCACCTGACGGCCGAGCAGGCGCGCGAAGTGGGCATGGTCGAGGCGATCCGCGATTTCGAAATTCCCAAGGGCAAGCGCCTGACGAATATCTGACGCTGTGAAAAGGGCCTGGTCCGGCACGCCGGATCAGGCCCTGTTGCATGCGATCCCCGCCGCCAAAGCAGCTTAGGGAAAGTGATTATTTGCCGCTTTTGCTGCCGCTGCCCGACTGTTTGCTGTCGCTGCTGCCCGACTGCTTGTTGCCATCGTTTTTATGGCTTTGGCGGCCTGCTTCCACGTGCTGCTCGTGGGTGCCGCCCTGTTTGCTGCCCTGGCTGGGGCTGCCCGACTGCTTGTTTCCGCTAGCGGGGGCGCTAGCGGATTGCTTGTTGCCTTGATCGCCTTTTTGATTCGAGTTCATCATATTTCCTTTGAGAAATTAAAGAGTCACGAAAAAAGTCATCCACCGGAGCGCATCGGTAAAGGGGCGCCAGTGCCTGGTCGCCAGGCTGGCCTGGCTCCCCTTGGCTGATGTGTGCCGGTAAGGCATGATGCGCGGCAAGCATGAGCGCGACCATCGGAACACCACTTGACGCCATGTAGGATTTGGCCTGCTTTCTTGATAGAAATATACTGAGTTAATGTAATCGGATGTAATAGTCGCGGGCCATGTCTTGAAAAGCCCGGCGTGACCCTTGCCAGTCTGGCATAGTGCAGCCTGATCATAAAGATGCGCAGTGATGATGACTTGGTGGAATGCAATTTCTTTTACGGCCGACATGTCGGTGCTGGGGCCGGCTGGCGTGGCGATCGCCGTCTGGCTGCTGGTATCGAAACAGTGGCGCCTGGTGCTCGGCTGGAGCTTGTGGTACGGCGGCGGCATGCTGCTGGTGGTGCTGTCCAAGCTGGCCTTTATCGGCTGGGGCCTGGGCAGCGCCAGTCTTGATTTCACGGGTTTCAGCGGGCACGCCATGCGCGCCGGCGCCGTCTTTCCTGCCCTGATGTATGTGGTGCTGCAGCGTGCGCCGCGCTCCTGGCGTCAGGCCGGCGTGCTGCTCGGCGTGGCGTATGCCGTGCTGGTGGCCATCTCGCGCGTGGTGGTGCAGGCGCACAGCGTGTCCGAAGCGGTCAGCGGCTGCGTGCTGGGGCTGGCGATGGCCTTCGGCTTCATGTGGCAGGCGCGTGGCGCCGTCAATTTTGCCGTCAGCCATGCGCTGGCGCTGGCCAGCCTGAGCCTGATGGTGCTCATTACCTTCAAGGCCGAGCCGATGCCGACCGAAGACTGGCTGCAGAAAATCGCCTTGCACCTGTCGGGGCATGAGCGGGTTTTTTCACGCGCCGACTGGAAGCTGGCCGGCCGCCCCTGAGCCTTGACCCGGCACTGCGGTTTTTTGGCCAGAAAAATCATGGCAAATGGTATGATGGGCCACTTTTTTTGCGATGGCGGCAACCGGCGGGGCTGGTCCCGCGTTGCAACCACTGATTACCGCCAGCATAGGCAGGAACTTTAAAACACGTGCGTCTCTCTTCCATCAAGTTGTCGGGGTTTAAGTCTTTCGTCGACCCCACCAATTTCCAGGTGCCGGGCCAGCTGGTGGGCGTGGTCGGGCCGAATGGCTGCGGCAAGTCGAATATCATCGACGCCGTGCGCTGGGTGCTGGGCGAATCGAAGGCGTCGGAGCTGCGCGGCGAATCGATGCAGGACGTGATCTTCAACGGCTCCACCCACCGCAAGCCGGCCGGGCGCGCCTCGGTCGAGCTGGTGTTTGACAATAACGACGGCAAGGCCTCGGGCCAGTGGGGCCAGTACGCCGAGATCGCCGTCAAGCGCACCCTCACGCGCGACGGCACTTCCACCTATTACATCAACAGCCAGCCCGTGCGCCGGCGCGATATCCAGGATATTTTCCTCGGCACCGGTCTCGGTCCCCGGGCCTACGCCATTATCGGCCAGGGCATGATCTCGCGCATTATCGAATCGCGCCCGGAAGAACTGCGCGTGTTCCTCGAAGAAGCGGCCGGCGTGTCGAAATACAAGGAACGCCGGCGCGAGACGGAAAACCGGCTGCAGGACACGCGCGAGAACCTGCTGCGGGTGGAGGATATCCTGCGCGAACTGAACGCCAACCTGGAAAAGCTCGAAGCGCAGGCGGCCGTGGCCACCCGTTTCCACGCCCTGCAGGCGGACCAGGAAGAAAAGCAGAAGCTGCTGTGGCTGCTGCGCAAGAACGAGGCGCAGAACGAGCAGACGCGCTATTTCCGCGAAGTCGAGCAGGCGCAGACCGACCTGGAAGAGCAGACGGCCAAGCTGCGCAACGTGGAACTGACCTTGGAGCAGATGCGCCAGGCCCACTTTGCCGTCGGCGACCGCCTGCACACGGCGCAAGGCCATCTGTACCAGACGAATGCGGAGATCGGCAGCCTGGAAGCGCAGATCAAGTTTGTGATCGAATCGCGCGCGCGCCTGCAGGCGCAGCTGGCCACCTTGACGGCCCAGCGCGACCAGTGGAACAGCCAGGGTGGCGAGTACCAGGAACAGATCGAGGAAGCCGAATTCCAGCTCGAAGAACTGGCGGCCAAGGTCGAGCAGTCGCAGATGATGGCCGAGCAGAAGGGCGAGCAATTGCCCGAGCTGGACGCCGCCTGGCGCGCCGCCCAGCACAAGAGCACGGAATCACGCGCGAAAATCATGCAGGCGCAGCAGCAGCTGGAACTGGAATCGGCGCACCAGCGCAATGCCTCGAATATTTTGAACAGCCTGTTGACGCGGCGCGAGCGCCTGCAGCAGGAAAAAAACAGCCTCAGCCTGCCCGACAGCAGCCACCTGGAAAACCTCAAACTGCAGCTGGAGGAAAAGCAGCAGACGCTCGAGGAGCAGGGCTTTTACCTGGAAGAGGCACTGGAACAGCAGCCCAAGCTGGAGCAGGAACGCAGCGAGGCGCAGGCCCAGGTCAATGCCGAAACCGCCGCCAATGCCCAGCTCGAAGCGCGCCTGTCGGCCTTGAAGCAGTTGCAGGAACGGGTGCAAACGCAAGGCAAGGTCCAGCCCTGGCTGAAAAAGCACGAACTCGATACCTTGCCGCGCCTGTGGCAGAAGCTGCAGATCGAAGCGGGCTGGGAAGCGGCGATGGAATCGATCCTGCGCGAGCGCACCTCGGCCTTGCAGCTGTCGAACATCGACTGGGCCAAGGCCTTTTTTGCCGACGCGCCGCCGGCCAAGCTGGCCCTGTATGCGCCATCGACGGTGCCGCCGGAGCAACGACAGCAGCCGGACGTGCCTGGCCTGAAGCCGTTTTTGAATTTGCTGAAACTGAACGACCCCGGCCTGCGCGGCCTGCTGCAGGACTGGCTGCACAATGCCTACGCGGTGGAAGACGCGGCCGAGGCGCTGGCGGAGCGAGCCAGGCTGCCGCCGGGCGGCTATTTCGTCACCCGTGCGGGCCACGTGGTCACCGCCGGCAGCGTGCGTTTTTACGCGGCCGACTCGGAACAGGAAGGCATGCTGGGCCGCCAGCAGGAAATCGACAATATCGGTAAACAATTGCGCGCCCAGCAACTGCTGGCCGAAGAAGCGCGCGCCCGTTCGGTGCGCGCCGATGCGGCGGTGGCCAGCTTGAGCCGCAACCTGTCCGACCTGCGCCTGCGCATCCAGCAGCTGACCTCGTCGGTACATACCCTGCAGCTGGACGTGGTGAAACTGTCCGAAGTCGAGGCGCGCTTCAACCAGCGCAGCACGCAGATCGGCGCGGACCTGGCGGAAATCGCCGCCCAGGAAGCCGAACAGCAGCAGATCAAGGCGGAATCGGAAGAGAAATTCGAACAGCTCGACATGGAGCTGGGCAATCTGCAGGAAGCGCACGAAGACGGCCAGACCGACTTCCTGCGCAAGGAGCAGCTTTTGTCCGAAGCGCGCGACGCCTTGCGCGACCTGGAACGCGCCGCCAAGGACACCGAATACGCGGAGAAATCGCAGCGCACCCGCATCGAGGAACTGCGCCGCAATATCGCCACGGCCAGCACCCAGGCGCAGCAGGTGACGGCCAGCCTGCAGGCGGGCCAGCTGGAGCTGGCCAACCTGGAAAGCGGCGCGGCCAATGACGGCTTGCAGGATCTGCTCGAGCGCCGCACCACGCAGGAAAAAGCGCTGGCCGACGCGCGCCATGAACTGGACCAGATCACGCAGCAGCTGCGCCTGTCCGAGGATGCGCGCACGCAGTCCGAGCGCAGCCTGCAGCCGCAGCGCGACAAGATCATGGAAATGCAGCTCAAGGAACAGGCCGCGCGCCTGAACCAGGAACAGTTCGCCCAGCAACTGCTGGAATCGGGAGCCGACGAAGCGGCCCTGACGGAAAAGCTGCACCCGGACATGCGGCCGTCCTATTTGCAGGGCGAAGTGACGCGCCTGACTAATGCGATTGCGGCGCTCGGTGCGGTGAATCTGGCGGCGCTGGACGAGCTGGCGCAGGCGTCCGAGCGCAAGAACTTCCTCGACGCCCAGAACGCCGACCTGACCGAAGCGATCAACACGCTGGAAGACGCCATCCACAAGATCGACAAGGAAACGCGCGACTTGTTGCAAGACACGTTCGACAAGGTCAACCACCATTTTTCGGAGCTGTTCCCGATTCTGTTCGGCGGCGGGCAAGCCAGGCTGACCATGACGGGCGACGAAATTCTCGATTCCGGTGTACAAGTAATGGCGCAGCCTCCCGGCAAGAAAAATGCCACCATCCACCTGCTGTCAGGTGGAGAGAAAGCGCTGACCGCGACCGCACTGGTGTTTTCCATGTTCCGCCTGAACCCGGCGCCGTTCTGCCTGCTCGACGAAGTCGATGCGCCGCTGGACGATTCGAACACGGAACGCTTTTGCCGCATGGTCAAGCGCATGTCCGACCAGACCCAATTCCTTTTCATTTCGCATAACAAGATTGCGATGGAAATGGCCCATCAATTGATCGGTGTGACGATGCAGGAGCAGGGCGTATCGCGCATCGTGGCGGTGGACATGGAGTCCGCCGCAAATTTTGCTACCGAGGCACAAGCAGCATGACAGACCTTCAAATTACCTTGTTCGGCGCCGGTGGCGTCTTTATCGTCGCCGTGTTTTCCTACAATAAATGGCAGGAATACAAGGCCAAGAAAAGCGTCGAGCGCGCCTTTTCCACCGACCACGACGACGTGCTGATGCGCGAAGGCGAGGCGCCTGCCGGTTCGCCTGGCGCGCCGGCCGAACCCGTGTTGCGCCAGGAACCGCGCTTCGACCCCACGCCCGCCCCGGCACCGAACGCCAAGACCGAGCCCTCGTTTGGCGCCGCACCTTCAGCACCGGCCGTGTTTGCCGATGAGGTGGGCCAGAGCGATACCGCCTATGGCCTCGAAGCGGTGCCATCGCCGTCGCAGGAGGTCAGCGCCGCCAGCGAACTGGCCACCAGCCTGGTCGATCCGCTGATCGATTGCCTGCTGCCGCTGTCGCTGGAGGCGCCGGTGCGCGGCGAAAAGGTCCTGCCGGTGCTGCAAACCTTGCGCCTGGTCGGCAACAAGCCGGTGCACTTCATCGGCCTGCACGTCAATGGCGACTGGGAACCGATCACGCACGGCGGTGTGTATACGAAAATGCAGGGCGGGGTGCAGCTGGCCAGCCGCACCACGGCCCTGAACGAACTGGAATACTCGGAACTGGTCACGCGTCTGCGCGTGGTGGCCGACGATATCGGCGCCGAGCCGGAAGTGCCCGACATGATGGAAGTGATGGCCGAAGCGCGCAATCTGCACCGTTTCGTGGCCGGCCACGACGCCCAGTTGGGCGTGAACCTGCACACCAATGGTGCGCCATGGGCGATTTCCACCTTGCTGGTGGCGCTGGAAAAGCAGGGCTTCGACGTGCGCCCGGACGGCCGCTTCGTGATGCCGGACGGCCAGGGCGGCCATCTGTTCTCGCTGTCGACCAATGTCACCCTGGCCGAGGAAACCACGCCACGATTGACCCTGCTGCTCGACGTGCCTTGCGTGGCGCCGGCGCGCGACGGCTTTGGCGCCATGGTCGCCTGCGCCCGTTCGCTGGTGGGCCGCCTGGACGCGACCATCGTCGACGATTACAACCAGGCCCTGTCCGACGCGGCGCTGGCCGAGATCGCCGGCCAGGTGCAGGAGTTTTACCAGGAAATGGAAGCGGCCGATATTCCGGCCGGCTCCACCCGCGCCTTGCGCCTGTTCAGCTGAGAAGCGGGTAGCGATGACCGATATCACCACGGATGCCAGCGCGCGCGTGCTGGCGCTGACTGCCGAACTGAACCAGCACTTGCACGCTTACCACGTGCTCGACAATCCCACCATCCCCGACGCCGTCTACGACCAGCTCTTTATCGAGTTGCAGACGCTGGAAGCGGCGCATCCCGAGCTGCGCGCGCCCGATTCGCCCACCTTGCGCGTGGGCGCGGCGCCGCTGCCTTATTTTGAACAGGTGACGCACGCGGTGCCGATGCTGTCCTTGAATAATGGCTTTTCGGACGATGACATCGTCAACTTCGACCGCCGCGTGCGCGAAGGGCTGGACCACGACGGCGCCGAGGTCGACTACGCGGCCGAAGTCAAATTCGATGGCCTGGCGATCAACCTGCGCTATGAGAACGGTCTGTTCGTTCAAGCCGCCACGCGTGGCGACGGCGCCACCGGCGAAGACGTGACGGCCAATATCCGCACCATCGGCGGCATCCCGCTGCGCCTGCATGGCGATCAGGTTCCCGCCTTGCTCGACGTGCGCGGCGAAGTGATGATGTTCAAGAGTGACTTTGCCCGCCTGAACGAGCGCCAGCGCGAAGCAGGCCAGAAGGAATTTGCCAATCCGCGCAATGCTGCGGCCGGCAGCCTGCGCCAGCTCGATGCGCGCATCACGGCGCGCCGCAAGCTGCGCTTCTATGCCTACGGCATCGGCGCCCTGGAAGGGGCCGCCATGCCGGCCTCGCACTCGGCGCTGCTGGACTGGTATGTGACGCTCGGTATTCCCGTGTCGAAAGAGCGCAAGGTGGTGCGCGGCGCGCAGGGCCTGTTTGGCTATTTCAAGGATATCGGCCAGCGCCGTCCCGGCCTGCCGTATGAAATCGACGGCGTGGTGTACAAGGTCGACGCCACCGAAGACCAGCTCGAACTCGGTTTCGTGTCGCGCGCGCCGCGCTTTGCGCTGGCGCACAAATTCCCGGCCGAAGAAGCGCTGACGGTGGTGCAGGGCATCGATATCCAGGTCGGCCGCACGGGCGCGATGACGCCGGTGGCGCGCCTGGCGCCTGTCTCGGTGGGCGGCGTGACGGTGACCAACGCCACCTTGCACAATGAGGGCGAGGTGCAGCGCAAGGATATTCGTGTTGGCGATACCGTCATCGTGCGCCGCGCCGGCGACGTGATCCCCGAAGTGCTGGCGATGGTGCCCGACAAGCGCCCGGAAGGCACGGTTGCTTTCGTGATGCGTGATACCTGTCCCGTGTGCGGCTCGCACGTGGTGCGCGAAGAGGGCGAGGCGATCGCGCGCTGTTCGGGCGGGCTGTTCTGCTCGGCACAGCGCAAGGAAGCGTTCCGCCATTTCGCCGGCCGGCGCATGATGGACATCGAGGGCCTGGGCGAACGCTATATCGACACCCTGGTCGAACTCGATTATGTGCACAGCCTGGCCGATCTGTATGGCTTGAGCCTGGAAAAACTGCTGGAAATGAAGGTGCGCGCCGACGAGCGCGACGGTTCCACGCCGGAGACCGTGCAGCAAGGAAAAATCCCCACCAAATGGGCGGAAAACCTGCTGGCCGGCATCGAGGCCAGCAAGCGCCCGCCACTGGAACGCTTTTTGTTTGCGCTGGGCATACGCCACGTGGGTGAATCGACCGCCAAGACCCTGGCCGAATGGCTGGGCAGCCTGGAGCGCGTGCGCCATGCCCCGGCCGCGCTGCTGCGCGTGCTGCCCGATATCGGCGGCACGGTGGCCGAGTCGATTGCCGATTTTTTTGCGGAAGACAAAAACCAGCAAGCCTTGCAGGCCTTGCTCGACGCCGGTGTCACGCCGCAAGGCGAACACGCGCCCAGCGCCAAGCTGCGCGAGCAGCTCGACCTGGTCAAGCTGCTGGCCGCCATCGGCATCCCCAAGCTGACCGAGCCGCGCAGCCGGCAGCTGGTCGAGCGCGGCGCCACCCTGGCCAGCCTGGCCGAACAGGGCGGTGGTTTCCAGGCCGGCTTGCCGGCCGGCGTGGCCGAGGCGCTGGCGTCGTGGCTGCAGGTGCCGGCGAACGTGGACTTGCTGCGCCAATTGAACGGCATGCGCGAGCAATTGCTGGCAGAATTACCACAACAGCCAGCAGCCGGCGGCAAGTTCGATGGCAAGACTTTCGTGCTCACCGGCACCTTGCCCACCATGAGCCGCGATGCGGCGGCGGCGCTGATCGAAGCGGCCGGTGGCAAGGTCAGCGGTTCCGTATCGAAGAAAACCAGCTACGTGGTCGCTGGCAGCGATGCGGGCAGCAAGCTGGCCAAGGCACAGGAACTGGGGGTGGCATTGCTGGATGAAGCGGGTTTGCTGGACTTGCTCGCGCAGTAATCGCCGGCTCCAGCCTCAAGACACTCTACACATTGCGAAGACCCATGAAAAAAATCAGAAAAGCAGTTTTCCCCGTCGCGGGCCTCGGCAGCCGCTTTTTGCCTGCCACCAAGGCGCAACCGAAAGAAATGTTGCCCATCGTTGACAAGCCGCTGATCCAGTATGCGGTCGAAGAGGCGGTTGCGGCCGGCATCACGGAAATGATCTTCATTACCGGCCGTAACAAGCGCGCCATCGAAGACCATTTCGATACGGCTTATGAGCTGGAAACGGAACTGGAAGCGGCCGGCAAGCGCCAGTTGCTGGACATGGTGCAGAACGTGATACCGAAGCATATCAACTGTATTTATATCCGCCAGTCGGCGCCGTTGGGGCTCGGCCACGCCGTGCTGTGCGCGCGTCCGGTGGTCGGCGACGAGCCGTTCGCGGTCTTGCTGGCCGATGACTTCATGGACGTGGAAGAGGGCGTACGGCCGGTGCTGGCGCAAATGGCCGACGTCTATCAGTATGAAAACTGTTCGCTGCTGGCGGTGCAGGATGTGCCGCGCGCCGATACGCGCCAGTACGGCATCGTTTCGGCGCGCCATTACCAGCCCGATCTGGAACTGGTGTCGGGTATCGTGGAAAAACCGACCCCGGAAGAAGCGCCTTCGACCCTGGCCGTGGTGGGGCGCTATGTGCTCAGCAGCAGCATCTTTGATCACCTGGAAAAAATCGGCGCCGGCGCCGGTGGCGAGATCCAGCTGACCGACGGCATCGCCGCCCTGATGCGCGAAGAGCGCGTGCTGGCTTACCGCTACAAGGGCCAGCGCTATGACTGCGGCTCCAAGCTGGGTTACCTGAAGGCCACCATGGCGATGGGGCTCAAGCATCCTGAAACCGGTGCCTCCTTCCGCGCTTACCTCGACGAATTGAACGCGCCCGTGGAACCGAAATGACCGTACGTGAAATTCTGAAAATGGGCGACCCGCGCTTGCTGCGGATGGCCGAGCCGGTGCGCGACTTCGACACGCCCGAGCTGCACGCCCTGATCGCCGACATGTTCGACACCATGCACGCCGCCAATGGCGCGGGCCTGGCGGCGCCGCAGATCGGCGTCAACCTGCAGCTGGTGATCTATGGCTTCAAGCAGAATCTGCGCTATCCCGATGCGCCGCAGGTGCCGGAAACGGTGCTGATCAATCCCGTGCTGACGCCCTTGTCGGAGCGCAAGGAAGAGGGCTTCGAAGGCTGTCTGTCGGTGCCAGGCCTGCGGGGCAGCGTGCCGCGCTGGAGCGAGCTGCACTATGAAGGCGTGGACCAGTTCGGCAAAGCCATCAGCCGCGACTGCGACGGTTTCCATGCGCGGGTGGTGCAGCATGAAGTCGACCATCTGCATGGCATTTTGTATCCGATGCGGATTGTTGATTTCACGCAGTTCGGGTACACGGAAGTGATGTTTCCCGAACTCGATCCGAACGACGACGATTGATCTCAGGATAGAAAAATGGCCGCTGAAAGCGGCCATTCTTGTCTCTGCAGCCGGTGTCAGCGCACCTTGCGCCCGCTGCCCATGGCATCGAGCAAGGCCACCACTTCGTCGCGCATCGCGTCCGTCAGGTTCAGGAAGCGGCAGCCGATCTGTACCTGTTCGCCCAGCAAAAACGAGCGGAAGGTGCGCGAGAGGCGGATTTCCAGGTCGGCGATCATGACCTTGTTCGGCCCCAATTCCAGGCGCACGCGCGACAGCTTGCGGCCCACGTACAGGCCGACCGTGTCGCGCGGATGGGCGCGCATGCCGATGCCGCCGGCCGAGAAGTCATACAGCTGCAGTTCATACGGCCGGCCTTCAAGCACGAAGGCCGCCAGGTAGTAGACACCGAGCGGTGTTTCCAGGCGCGCCGATTCGCGCCGTTCCAGCACCAGGCAATGGCTGGGGAAATTAGTCAGGTAGACGTTGGGCCGCTCGGGATAGGCTTCCCATTCGCCATTGATGGTGAATTGCAGCTTGGCGCTTTGCACCCACGACACAAAGGTGGCGCTGCCGTCCGGCAGTGTCTGCCCCTCGTTCAACTCCAGCACGAATTGCGGCAGGTCGTCGTCGACCGACAGCACGCGTGCCATGATGGCGTCGTCGCTGCCGTTGGCATACACGGAAATGGCATCGCCATTGTCGGCCAGGCTGCACAGGGTTTCACCGATATCCCACGGGTCGCTCATGTGGTGCGGCTTGGTGCCTGGCGCCATCGGTTCGGCGACATCGGCCAGGCTGGGCGCACCTTTGCGCAGGGGATTGGGAATGGGATCGTTCACAACGGCTATCTCTTAGGTTCTATTGGGCAACAGTGTATAGGCTTACGGCAATATTTACTAAGTAAATATTGCACTTGTCGATAACACCATGCTTGCCGGGGGGCTGCTTAAAACTGCTCGTCGGCGCTCAGGTAGCGCCACTGGCCGGTGGGCAGGTCGCCCAGCTTGACCTTGCCGATGCGCACGCGCTTGAGGCCCAGCACTTTCAGGCCGACCAGTTCGCACATGCGGCGGATCTGGCGTTTCTTGCCTTCGCGCAGGGTAAAGCTCAGCTGGTCGTCATTTTGCCAGCGCACCTTGGCCGGCAGCAAAGGCTTGCCGTCGAGCCACAGGCCGTGGTTCAGCCGTTTCAGTTCGCTGTCAGGCAGCTTGTCGCCCTTGGTATATTGCACCCGCACCAGATATTCCTTGTCGACATCGGTATCGTGGCCGATCAGCTGCTTGGCCACGCGGCCGTCCTGGGTCAGCACCAGCAAGCCGACCGAGTCGATGTCGAGCCGGCCCGCCGCCACCAGGCTGCGCAACTGGGTCGGGTGGAACTGTTCCGGGCTGCGGTCTTCAGCCCAGCGGTTCTCGGCCTTGATCAGGGCCACGGCCGGCGTGTAGCCGTCTTCGGCCTGGCCGCTGACATAGCCGACCGGCTTGTTGATCAGCACGGTCACGCGCTTGGACTGCTCGGCGGCCGCCTGGCGTTCGACGGTGATGCGCTGGCTGGGAAACACCTTGCTGCCCAGTTCGGACACCACCTTGCCGTCCACGCGCACCCAGCCGCGGGCGATCCATTCATCGGCTTCGCGGCGGGAGGACAAGCCCAGTTCGGACATGCGTTTGGACAGGCGTAATAATTCTTCGGTCATGGTCTTTGTTTCGGTAAAGGTAAAGCGACGCGCACAGGTTTACACTTTCAGCGCATCGAGTAAATCGGTTTCCAGCAAGATCTGGTTACGGGCATTGTTCAGCGCCGGGCCATCGACCAGGAACACATCTTCGACCCGCTCGCCGAGGGTCATGATCTTGGCCGTGTGCAGGTTGACGCGGTATTTGGTCAGCACATTGGCGATCGAATACAGCAGGCCCGTGCGGTCGTTGGCGGCCACCGACAGCAGGTAGTACTGGCCCCGTTCGTCGGGCCGCAAATCGACCGTCGGCTGGAACGGAAAGGTGCGCGACAGGCGCGACAGCCTTCCCTTGCCGGGCGGCGGCAGCGGCGCCTGCGACAGCAGCAGTTCGCCCAGTTCATGCTCGATCAGGCTGATGATGTCGCGGTAGCTCTTGGCAAAACTCTGCTCCGTCACGAGGAAAGTGTCGAGCGCATAGCCGTTCTTCGTCGTATGGATCTTGGCGTCGAGAATGCTGAAGTTCTTGCGGTCGAAATAGCTGCAGATGCGCGCGAACAAGTCGGGCTGGTCGGGCACATACACGGCCACCTGCAGGCCTTCGCCGATCGGCGCGAGGCGGCATTTTACCACCGGCAGTTTGCTGTCGAGCTTGTCGTACAGCGAACGCGTCTGCCAGGCGATGTCGGACGCGTCGTGGCGCAAAAAATACGCCACGTCGAGCTGCTGCCAGAGTTTCTTGTGCGCGTCCGGCGGCAGGCCGTACAGGCGCAGGGTCGACAGCGCTTCCTGCTGGCGGTTCTTCAGTTCGCGGTCGGCCGAATGCGGCTCGCCCCCCAGCACGCGCAGGGTGACCTTGTACAGGTCTTCCAGCAGCTTGCCCTTCCAGGCGTTCCACACTTTCGGGCTGGTGCCGCGGATGTCGGCCACCGTCAGCAGGTACAGCGCCGTCAGGTGGCGCTCGTCCCTGACCACCTTGGCGAACGCTTCGATCACGTCGGGGTCGGACAAATCCTGCTTTTGCGCCACTTGCGACATGCTCAAATGGTTTTCCACCAGGAAGGCCACCAGTTCCGTGTCTTCCGCCGACATGCCGTGTTCTTCGCAGAACTGGGTGGCGTCGGCCACACCCAGCTTCGAGTGATCGCCGCCGCGGCCCTTGGCGATATCGTGGAACAGGGCCGCCACGTACAGCAGCCAGGGCTGCGAAAAATCGGCCATCAGCTGGCTGCAATACGGGTATTCGTGCGCATGTTCGCTCATCGTGAAGCGGCGCATGTTGCGCACCACCATCAGGATATGCTGGTCGACCGTGTACACATGGAACAGGTCATGCTGCATCTGGCCGACGATGCGGCGAAAGTTCGGCAGGTAGCGCCCTAAAATGCTCATCTCGTTCATGCGCCGCAGCGCATGGATGATGCCCACCGGCGCTTTCATGATGCGCAGGAACAGGGCGCGGTTGGCCGGGTCATGGCGGAATTGCGCGTCGATCTTGAAGCGGGCGTGCCACAGCGCGCGGGTGGCGCGCGAGGTCATGCCCTTCAGGGCCGGGCGTTCCGTCATCAGGACAAAGATTTCCAGCATCGCCGACGGATAGCGTTCGAAGGTGTCGTCGGCGCTGATGTCGATCAGGCTGTTGACTTCATTGAAACGGGGATTGATGGCGACGGCCACGTCGTCTTGCGGGAACAGCCGCGCCTCTATGTTCTGCAGCAAGATGGTATTGAGTTGCGTGACCGTCTTGGCGGCCCAGTAATAGCGCTGCATCAGGAATTCGCTGGCGCGGCGCATGTGCGGACCGCTGCCGGTCGCCTGCAAGCCCAGCGATTCGGCGATCGCCGTCTGCACGTCGAACACCAGGCGGTCTTCGCGCCGCCCCGCGTGCAGGTGCAGGCGCACGCGGATATCCTTGAAGGCGCGCTCCTTTTCCATCAGCTGGCGCGCTTCCGTCAGCGTGATCAGCCCGCTGGTGGCCAGGGTGCGCCAGGAATTGGCCAGGCCGGCCGCCTTGGCGACCCACAAGATCACTTGCAAATCGCGCAGGCCACCCGGGCTTTCCTTGCAATTGGGCTCCAGGCTGAAGGCCGTGTCTTCGTACTTGGCGTGGCGCTGGCGCATTTCCGCCGTCTTGGCCTGGAAAAACGCCTGCGGGTCCATCGCCGCCGCATAGCGGTCCTGCAGTTGCGTGAACAGCGTCTCGTTGCCGCACACCAGGCGCGCTTCGAGCAGGCTGGTCTGCACCGTGATGTCGGCCCTGGCTTCGCTCAGGCACTCGTCGACCGTGCGGATGCTGTGGCCGATTTCCAGTCCCAGGTCCCACAGCAGCTGCACCAGCTCTTCCAGCTTTTCCGTGGTGGGCGCATCGGGCGCGTGTCCGAGCAGGATCAGCAGGTCGATGTCGGAATACGGAAACAGTTCGCCGCGGCCGTAGCCGCCCACGCCGACCAGCGCCGTGCCGGGCGGCAGGGCCGCTTCTTCCCAGGCGCGCGCCAGCACGCCGTCGACGCTCTGGCGCAGGTTGCGCAGCAGTTTTTCAGGCTTGCCGTCGGCCTGGAAGGCGGCGATGACGACCTGGCGGTCGGCTTTCAGTTGCTGCTTGAGCTCTTCGCGTACATGCTTTTTCATCGGTGCCCTGGGGTGACTGCTGCGGCTGCGGGTTGAAAATCAGGCTTTTTGCTGGATAAAGGCCGGTGGCGGCGGCATCTGCGGCGACACGGTCAGGATTTCGTAGCCGGTTTCCGTCACCAGCACCGTGTGTTCCCATTGCGCCGACAGGCTGCGGTCGCGGGTCTTGATGGTCCAGCCGTCGTTCATTTCGCGGATTTCGCGGCGGCCGGCATTGATCATCGGTTCGACCGTGAAGATCATGCCCGCTTCCAGGCGTTCCAGCGTGCCCGGCTTGCCGTAGTGCAGGACCTGCGGCTCTTCATGGAACACCGTGCCGATGCCGTGGCCGCAAAATTCGCGCACCACGCTGTAGCCGGCTTTTTCCGCGTGCTGCTGGATCGCATGGCCGATATCGCCCAGGTGCGCACCCGGCTTGATCTGGTCGATTCCCAGCCACATGCATTCATAGGTGATTTCCGCCAGGCGCTTGGCGAGGATGGTCGGCGTGCCGAGCAGGAACATGCGGCTGTTGTCGCCGTGGTAGCCATCCTTGATGACGGTGATGTCGAGGTTGACCGAGTCGCCGCTTTTGAGCACCTTGTCGCCGGGAATGCCGTGGCATATCACGTCGTTGACGGAGGTGCAAATGGCCTTCGGATAGGGCGTGTAGCCGGGCGGGCAGTAATTGAGCGGAGCCGGGATGGTGCCCTGCACATTGACCATGTATTCATGGCACAGGCGGTCCAGTTCGCCGGTGGTGACGCCGACCTTGACGAATGGCGTGATGTAGTCGAGCACTTCGGCGCCCAGTTTGCCGGCGACGCGCATGCCTTCGATGTCGGCGGCGGAATTGATACGGATGGTGGACATGATGGGAATCGCAATCTGCAAGATATTCGGTGAAAAAGCGCAGAACAGTCCTGTCGGACAAAAAAATCTGCAAATATGCCGAAATTATAAACGAGGCGGTAGCGATGCGCGGCGGCGCTTTCAGAGTGGGAAAGGCGCGGGTGGCGAAATGCGCCAGATTGGTGCGCCAGGAAAAACAGGGAAACGAAATAAACCGTTTTTTTCTGCGCAATCGGCCGTGTTTTTTGCGGCCGGCACTGGCGTGGCCGGTATTTGCAGAGTTTTAACACCGAATGCACCGGAAAAGCGCATTGCGCCATGCGGCGGCGAGGCCATTGCACCGAAGAATGGCACGCCTTTCTGCATTGAAGAATAACAACGTTCTTTTGGTATGGAAATCGAAATATTTCACCGTGAAGAAAGTGTTGTTTCTTTGTTGAATTTAGTTTTGTACAACATTGACAACGCCACTTTTAAAATGGTTTGATGTGGTCATGTCCAGGGCAATCCAGCTGGCTCGCTTACAAAGCGAACAACGGTCAGGCACATGGCCGGCAGTATTGATTCGATAAGACATTAAACATACCTATGTTTACAAGAGCCTGACTAAATCAGTCGGTAAAATATCAAACCGGAGAAATTATGCATCAACGCACCAAGATTGCCGTCGCAGTGGCAATGGCATTGCATTCGCTGACAGCTTTTGCTCAGGCGCAAGCCGAAGCGGAAGCGCCGCAGCGTGTAGAGGTTACTGGCTCGCGCATTCGCCAGGTTGACCTGGAAACGGCTCAGCCCGTGCAAAAGATTACTGCCCAGCAGATTCAGGCTACCGGCCTGATTACCGTTGGCGATATCTTGAATCAGATGACGTCGGCCGGCACGCCTGCTTTCAGCAAAGGCGCTGTGCTGACCTCGAATCGCGAACAAGGCGGCCAATACATCGACATGCGCAACCTGGGTGCCAATCGCCTGCTGGTGCTGGTCAATGGCAAGCGCTGGACGCAATCGGTTGATGGTTACACGGACATGTCGACCGTGCCTGCATCGATGATCGAACGCATTGACGTCCTGAAAGATGGTGCTTCGTCGATCTACGGATCCGACGCTATCGCAGGCGTAGTCAACATCATCCTGAAAAAACGCCTTGAAGGCGGCGCCGTCAGTGTCTACAAAGGCGCCAACGAAAAAGGTGACGGCAAGACCAGCGATTACTCGCTGTCGTATGGCGCTAATGGCGAAAAAGCCTCGATGATGTTTGGTATTTCGCACAGCCAGACCGATCCGGTATGGGCCAGCAAGCGCGACATCACTTCGCAAAGCTACGGCACGGGCGATTTCTTCGGCGCCGGTTTCGGTACCGGCCCTTGGGGTCGTATCACGCCAATTAACGCGCTGGGTGTCACCAATCCTGCCGGTTTCAATCGGTATCTGAATCACACCGGCTCGTATGACGGCAGCGGCGTAGGAGCAGATTCCCGTAATCCGGCCAATTACCACGCCTATACCGGCGCGGAAGCCGATACGTACAACTCGACGCAGCAGATGATGTTTGCTGCGCCAACCAAGCTGACTACGCTGTTCACCAAAGGCACGATCGAATTGCCGATGGATATGCGCTTTACTACCACGGCCATGTACTCGGAGCGCAGCTCGGTAAGTCAGGTCGCCGGTTATCCGTTGAACAGCGCATCGCAACCGAACTACCGCGTCTATATCGACAAGGACAGCTACTACAATCCGTACGGCAATCAAGTTGCAGGCGCCGGCTTGGGTCAGGACCTGTTCTTTGCCCGCCGCATGGTCGAAGTGCCGCGTGTCACCGACAATAGCAACCAGACCTTGCATGTCGATGCCACCCTGGAAGGTGAATTCAACCTGCGCGGCCTGCCATGGAGCTGGAGCGCCGGCTACAACCACAGCTCGCTGAAGGGCACGACCACAGGTACCGGCAACCTGAATTTGCTGAACCTGAAAAAAGCGCTGGGTCCATCGTTCCTGAACGCGAGTGGTGTGGTGCAGTGCGGCACGGCTGCCAATCCAATCTCGCTCAACCAATGTACGCCATTCAACATCCTCGGTGGCCCATCGGCATCGACACCTGAAGCACTGAAGTATGTGATGTCGAACGGTCAGGGCACTTACGGCAGCACGATCAACAGCGCTACTGCGGATATCTCGGGCGAGCTGTTCAGCTTGCCAGCAGGTCCGCTGGGTATCGCCGGCGGTGTGGAGCGTCGCGAGGTGCGCGGTTATGATCGTCCTGGTCAATTCGAACAATCGGGCTTCTCGACTGATCTGGCAGCCAATACCACCCAAGGTGATTACAGCGTCAAGGAAGTATATCTGGAAGCGGATATTCCGTTGCTGAAAGACAAGCCACTCGCCAAGTACCTGTCGCTGAATCTGGCATCGCGTTATTCGGACTATAGCAATTTCGGCAGCACGACCAACAGCAAGGCCAGCGTGATGTGGAAACCGATCAGCGACCTGCTGGTACGCGGCACCATCGCCGAGGGCTTCCGTGCCCCGGCACTGGGCGATACCTTCGGTGCTGGCGGCCAGTCGTTTGACTCCTACCTCGATCCATGCGACAGCCGCTGGGGCCTGGCGGCGCGTGATACAGCAGTGGCAGCGCGTTGTGCGGCAAATGGTGTCCCTGCCGGTTATCGCCAGCTGAACCAAAGCAGCGTCGCCGTCGGTGGCAGCGGTGCGCAGTCGGCTGTTCCGTTCAATGGTGGTGTCGGTAACGACAGCCTGACGCCTGAAACGGCAAAAACGAAAACGCTGGGCTTTGTTTATAACCCATCGTTTGTGCCTGGTCTGTCGGCCAGCCTGGACTGGTTCAAGATCAATGTGAAAAACCAGATCTCGGGCTGGACAGCGGCGGAAGTCATCGGCAACTGCGTGGTCGATAATCTGTCGCAATATTGCGGCGACTACACACGCGACGCCAGTGGCGCCGTTACCAGTCTGAATCGCGGCACCATCAACAAAGGTGAGCTGTCGACCGAAGGTTTTGATATCGGCCTGGGCTACCGCCTGCCGCGTACAGCCTACGGTAGCTTCAATATCCGTACCGAATCGACGATCCTGCGCTCGTTCAAGGACAAGGCATCGTCGAATGCCGAATGGCAGGAATATGCGGGCGAATTTACCTATGCCCGCCTGAAGTCGAACGTCAGCCTGGACTGGGCGCTGGGCAACTGGGCAGCGACCCTGACCGGCCGCTATACCAGTGGCGTCAAGGATCTGTGCCTGGATTCCGAAATCCAGTGCTCGAATCCTGATGATCAGGGCGTCAGCTACGATGGCGGCGGTTACAACAAGCGTGGTTCGACCACTTACTTCGACCTGAGCGTAGCCTACAAAACGCCTTGGAAAGGTGAGATCGTGGTTGGTTCGAACAACCTGTTCGACCGTGCACCACGCCTGATGTACGCAGCGACCAGCCTGGGTGTCGGTACCTCGTCGTCGTCGGCAGTGGATCCTAACTCGCCGATCGACCGCAGCGTCTACGTTCGCTACAACCAGTCGTTCTGATGCCACGCTCCGCAAGGAGCCTGACATGACAGTTTGAGCAAAGCCCGCCAGGTTCGCCCGGCGGGCTTTTTTCATGGGGCGTTCCATTTGCACGGCGCCCTTGATGTGCGGGGCATTTCAGTGTAAAATCCCGGGTTGCTTGAATTCTCTTTCTGGCAATGCAACAAGCGGCCTGCAGCTGGGCTGACTTTAATTTATATAAACAAGCGAATCCGGTCGACAAGGGTGCCTGTATGGTGACTGATCGGATTCCAGACCCAACCCTGGAGTTAATAATGTCCGTAACAATGCGCGAAATGCTGGAAGCCGGTGTCCACTTTGGTCACCAAACCCGTTTTTGGAATCCAAAAATGGCACCGTTCATCTTCGGTCATCGCAACAAGATCCACATCATCAACCTGGAAAAAACCATGGCGATGTACCAGGACGCAATGAAGCACGTGCGTCAACTGGCTGCAAACCGTGGCACCATCCTGATGGTCGGCACCAAGCGTCAAGCCCGTGAAATCATCGCTGCTGAAGCACAACGCGCTGGCGTGCCTTTCGTTGATCAACGCTGGTTGGGCGGCATGCTGACCAACTTCAAGACGATCAAGACCTCGATCAAGCGCCTGAAGGACATGGAAGCGATGGTTGAAGACGGTTCGATCGAAAAGCTGTCGAAAAAAGAAGCGCTGATGTTCTCGCGCGAAATGATCAAGCTGCAAAAATCGATCGGCGGCATCAAGGACATGGGCGGCGTTCCTGACGCAATCTTCGTCGTTGACGTTGGCTACCATAAAGGCGCGATCACCGAAGCCGCAAAACTGGGCATCCCGGTCATCGGCGTGGTCGATACCAACCACTCGCCAGAAGGCGTGAACTTCGTTATCCCAGGTAACGATGACTCCTCGAAAGCCATCATGTTGTACGCTCGCGGTGTTGCTGATGCAATCATCGAAGGCCGTGCAGCTGCCGGTAACGAAGTGGTTGAAATGGTTAAAGCCGCTGCTGGCGACGAATTCGTCGAAGTCAACGAACAGGCTTGATGCCAAGCTACCCTCGGGTAGCGGTTTGTAAAGCTCAGCAGTAATGGAAAAGGGGTGGCAGCAGCTCCCCCTTTTTTTTAACAAAAAACGATGGTGGCAGGCGCCGGGACGCAAGTTCGCGCCACTGCCGTCGACTCACCGAATCAGGAGAAACACATGGCAGCGATTACAGCAGCGATGGTAGGCGAATTGCGCGGCAAGACCGACGCACCAATGATGGAATGCAAAAAAGCACTGACCGAAGCCGAAGGCGACATGGCCCGTGCGGAAGAGATCCTGCGCGTCAAGCTGGGCGGCAAGGCATCGAAAGCATCGGCACGCATCACCGCCGAAGGCGTAGTGGCAACCTACATCGCCAACGGCGTGGGCGCCCTGGTTGAAGTGAACTCGGAAACCGACTTCGTTGCGAAAAACGACGACTTCCTGGCGCTGGCAAACAATGCCGCCCGTCTGGTCGCTGAAAACAACCCGGCTGACGTCGCTGCCCTGCTGGCCCTGCCACTCGATGGCAAGACCCTGGACGAAGTGCGCGCTGCCCTGATCGGCAAAATCGGCGAAAACATGACCATCCGCCGCTTCCAGCGTTTCGAAACCAGCGCCAAGCTGGCTTCCTACCTGCACGGCTCGCGCATTGGCGTGATCGTCGAATTCGACGGCGCCGATGAGCAAGTGGGCAAGGATGTGGCGATGCACATCGCTGCGATGAAACCGGTATCGCTGTCGTCCGAGCAAGTTCCTGCGGAACTGATCGAAAAAGAGCGTTCGGTTGCAAAACTGAAAGCCGAAGAAGATGCAGCCAAAGCGGCCGCCGAAGGCAAGGCAGCGCAATCGCCGGAAATCCTGGCCAAGCGCCTGGAAGGCTCGGTACAGAAGTACCTGAAAGAAGTATCGCTGCTGAACCAGGCTTTCGTGAAAAACGACAAGCTGTCGGTTGAGCAAATGCTGAAAGCCGCTGACACCAGCGTCAAGGCATTCGCCATGTACGTGGTCGGCGAGGGCATCGAGAAGAAGCAGGACGACTTCGCAGCAGAAGTCGCAGCACAGATGGCTGCCTCCCAGGGAGCGTAAGTAAAGCGGGCCGAGAGGCCCGTTTTTTTGGCCCGCCCGCAGCAGAGCATGCCGGGCGGCGGCATGGGCAGCTGCCTCCCGCCTATCCGGCGCTGCAGGGCGCTGTGCCATGTCATACTCGAATAACCTCATTTATGGAGCCCCAGCTCATGTCAAAACCAGCCTACAAACGTGTCCTTCTGAAGTTGTCCGGTGAATCCCTGATGGGTGATGATCCCTACGGCATCAATCGCGCCACGATCGAGCGCACGGTGGCCGATGTGGCCGAGGTGGCCAAGTTGGGCGTGGAACTGGCAATCGTGATTGGCGGCGGCAATATCTTCCGCGGCGTCGCACCGGGTGCGCAAGGCATGGACCGGGCCACCGCTGACTACATGGGCATGCTGGCCACCGTGATGAACGCACTGGCGCTGGCCGATGCCATGCGCCACGTCGGCATCACCGCGCGCGTCATGTCCGCCATCGGCATCGAGCAGGTGGTCGAGCCGTACGTGCGCCCGAAAGCGCTGCAATACCTGGAAGAGGGCAAGGTCGTGGTGTTCGCCGCCGGTACCGGCAACCCGTTCTTCACCACCGACACGGCCGCGGCCCTGCGCGGTGCCGAGATGAGCGCCGAGATCGTCCTGAAGGCAACCAAGGTGGACGGTGTCTACACGGCCGATCCGCAGAAGGATCCGAACGCCACGCTGTACCACACGATCAGCTTCGACGACGCCATCTCCAAGCACCTGCAAGTGATGGACGCCACCGCCTTCGCCCTGTGCCGCGACCAGAAGCTGCCAATTAAAGTTTTCTCGATCACGAAACCAGGCGCACTGATGCGCGTCATCATGGGCGAGGACGAAGGAACTCTGGTTCACGTATAAGGGAAACGGAGCGCCGAGAAACCGCCCATGGCTGCGTTGCAGCGCCTCGCCGTACAATTCGTACTGTCTTCGGCGCCGCGCCTTGCCCTGAACGGTTTTCGACACTCCCGGCTGCGCGAGCATCTATACCGCAAGCGCAATAGAATATTCATTATTATCAAGACAAGGAGTAGGTAATGTCCTTAGCTGACGTTAAAAAGAACACCCAGGAACGCATGACGAAGTCGCTGGAAACACTGAAGGCCGACCTGGCCAAGGTGCGTACCGGCCGCGCCCACACGGGTATCCTGGATCACGTGATGGTCGATTACTACGGTTCGCCGACGGCGCTGACCCAGGTTGCCAACGTGACCCTGGTCGACGCGCGCACCATCGGCGTGCAGCCGTATGAAAAGAAAATGGCCAACACCATCGAAAAAGCCATTCGTGACGCCGACCTGGGCCTCAATCCTTCGGCACAGGGCGATATGATCCGTGTCCCGACGCCGCCGCTGACGGAAGAGCGCCGCAAGGAAATGGTCAAGCTGGTCAAGAGCGAAGCGGAAGACGCGAAGATTGCCGTGCGCAATATTCGCCGCGATGCCAATGAATCGCTGAAAAAACTGGTCAAGGACAAGGCTTGCTCCGAAGACGACGAGCGCCGTTCGTCCGATGAAGTGCAGAAACTGACGGACAAATTTATCGCCGACATCGACAAGATGGTCGTCGACAAAGAAAAAGAAGTGCTGACCGTCTAGTTTTTCAGGTAAGCCCACACTGCCCGGGACGGCTGCGCTATCCCGGGCAGTGCCATTTGGCGCATAATAGCGATCTTTTCATTTGGTATTATTGTTTTCATGATCTATTCGAGTTCGACAACGGCGGTACCGGACGTGGGCTGCGTGCCGCGCCATCTGGCAATCATTATGGATGGCAATGGTCGTTGGGCAACCAAGCGCTTCCTGCCGCGCGTGGCTGGCCACGTCAAGGGCGCGGACGCCGTGCGCAACGTGGTCGAGGCATGCCTGGACCGTGGGGTCGAATACCTGACGCTGTTTGCCTTCAGCTCGGAAAACTGGCGCCGTCCCGAAGAAGAAGTGTCGATGCTGATGCGCTTGTTCGTCACCATGCTCGAACGGGAAGTGGTACGCATGCACGCCAACGATATCCGCCTGAAGGTGGTGGGCGACATGTCGCGCTTCAATACGCAACTGCAGGAACTGGTGGCCAACGCCGAACGCAAGACGGCCGGCAACACGCGCCTGACCGTGACCATCTGCGCCAACTATGGCGGCCGCTGGGACATCATGCAGGCAGTCAACAAGATGACAGCCGAGTCCGCCGACAATGGCCTGCCTGCCGGGCATGCTTATACGGAAGAGGAACTGGCGCCGCACCTGGCCATGGCCTATGCTCCCGAGCCCGACCTGTTCATCCGCACCGGCGGCGAGCAGCGCATTTCCAATTTCCTGCTGTGGCAACTGGCGTACACTGAGTTGTTTTTCACTGAAACCTTCTGGCCGGACTTCAATGTCGACAGCCTCGACGCGGCAATCGCGTCTTACCAGCAGCGCGAACGGCGCTTTGGCCGTACCAGCGCGCAACTAACCGAAAAGACAAACTGATGCTGAAAACACGGATAATCACCGCCCTGGTCTTGTTGGCGGTCTTGCTGCCGGTTCTGTATCTGAATTATTTCCCCGCCTTCGCCGTGATCGCCACGGCGTTCTTCGGCGCTGCCGTCTGGGAAAGCTTCCGCATTTTCAAAAATCGCCAGGCGCTGCTGATCGCCGCCGTCTGGACGGCCGCCTTTGCCTACACCTTCTTCTTCAGCAATGGCATGGCCCAGCTCAATTTCTGGTACGCGCTGTGCGTGGCCATCTGGCTGATCCGTTTCGTGCCCTCTCTGGCGACCGGCCTGCCGCCGCTCGAAGGCCTGGGCAACACCTTGCTCAGCCTGGTGTATGCGGTGACCATCGTCGGCTGCTTTGTCGCCATCGTGGCCTTGTTCAAGCTCCATAGTCCGCTGTACCTGCTGTCGGTGATGGCGCTGGTGTGGATCGCCGATATCGGCGCGTACTTCTCCGGCAAGGCCTTCGGCAAGCGCAAGCTGGCGCCCAGCATCTCGCCAGGCAAGTCCTGGGAAGGCGCGATCGGCGGCGGCATCGCCGTACTGGTGATCGCCGCCATCACCATCCTTGCCGCGCCATCGGCGCCGTGGCTGCAGGATACCTTCGCGGTGCAGCTGCAATTGCGCCGCGGCTGGCCGATGGCCTTGCTGGTGCTGCTGGTGCTGGTGGCAGCGAGCATCGTCGGTGACCTGTTCGAATCCCAGCTCAAGCGCCGCGCCGGCATCAAGGACAGCAGCAACCTGCTGCCTGGCCATGGCGGCGTGCTCGATCGTATCGATGCGCTGATCCCCGTCTTGCCATTTGCGGCCCTGGTAGGCAGCTGGCTATAAGGAATTACTCTCAATGCAATACATCACCATACTTGGGGCGACCGGTTCGATCGGCGTCTCCACGCTGGACGTGCTCGCCCGTCATCCCGAACAGTACAGCGTGTATGCGCTGTCGGCCCACGGCAAGGTAGCCGAACTGGCTGCGCAGTGTGTGCGGTTTCGCCCCCAGCGCGCCGTGGTCGGCACGCCGGAGGCGGCGCAGGAGCTGCGCCGCCTGCTGGCTGAAGCGGGCGTCGCTACCGAGGTGGACCACGGCGTCGAGGCGCTGTGCGCGATTGCCAGCGCACCGCAGGTGGCCAGCGTGATGGCGGCCATCGTCGGCGCGGCCGGCCTGGCGCCGACCCTGGCGGCGGCCCGCGCCGGCAAGAAGGTCTTATTGGCCAACAAGGAGGCGCTGGTGATGTCGGGCCAGCTGTTCATGGATGCGGTGCAGGAAAACGGCGCCGTATTGCTGCCGATCGACAGCGAGCACAATGCCATTTTCCAGTGCCTGCCGCACAACTACGGCCGCGTGCCGCAGGCGGCCGGCGTGGCGAAGATCGTGCTGACCGCGTCCGGTGGCCCGTTCCTGACGCGTGACGTCGAGTCGCTCGGCAGCGTGACGCCGGACCAGGCGTGCGCGCATCCGAAATGGGTGATGGGACGCAAGATTTCGGTCGATTCGGCCACCATGATGAACAAGGGCCTGGAAGTGATCGAGGCGCACTGGCTGTTCGGCGCGCCGGCCGACCGGATCGAGGTGCTGATCCACCCGCAAAGCGTGATCCATTCGATGGTCTCGTATGTCGACGGTTCGGTGCTGGCGCAATTGGGCAACCCTGACATGCGCACGCCGATCGCCAATGCGCTGGCCTGGCCCGAGCGCATCGCTTCCGGCGTGGCGCAGCTGGACCTGGCGCAGGTGGCGACCTTGCAGTTCGAGCGGGCCGACATGCTGCGCTTTCCCTGTCTGCAGCTGGCCTACGACGCGCTGCGCGCGGGCGGCACCGCGCCGGCCCTGCTGAACGCCGCCAATGAAGTGGCGGTGCAAGCCTTCCTCGACCTGCGCATCGGTTTCCGCCAGATCGACAAGGTGGTGGCGCACGTGATCGAGACTGTGCCGCACGGCGCCGCATCCAGCATCGACACGGTGCTGGAGCAGGACCGCCTGGCGCGCGCCTGCGCCCAGGCCTACATTGCCGGCAGGCTGGCGGCATGACGCTGATCACGACGCTGCTGGCGTTTGTTGTCGCACTCGGCTCGCTGGTCACCTTGCACGAGTTGGGGCACTACCTGGTGGCGCGCCTGTGCGGCGTGAAAGTGCTGCGTTTTTCGGTCGGCATGGGCAAAGTCGTGTATTCGCGCAAGTTCGGCAAGGACCAGACTGAATGGGCGATCTCCGCGCTGCCCCTGGGCGGCTACGTGAAAATGCTCGACAGCCGCGACCCCGATACGGGCGTGCTGACGCAGGGCGACATGGCGCGCGAATTCACGCGCCAGAGCGTATGGCGCCGCATGGCCATCATCGCCGCCGGCCCGCTGGCCAACTTCCTGGTCGCCATCGTGCTGTACGCGGGCTTGTTCATGCATGGCATCGAAGAGCCGTCGAGCAAGATCGGCGTCGTCGCCGAGCAGAGCACCGCCTATCTCGCGGGCCTGCGCACCGGTGATACGGTACACTCCGTCAATGGCAAGGACGTGGCCAGCTGGAGCGAATTGCGCTGGGAACTGATGCAGGCCGCGCTCGACAAGGAGGCCGCGCGCATCGAAGTGCGCCGCCCCGACCGTGGCGTGCAGGAAGCCACCATACAGGCGTCGGTGCTGGCCGGGCTGGACCTGGAAGGCGATGTGCTGGGCAAGCTTGGCCTGGTGCTGGCGCGTCCGGCACCGGTGTTGGGCAAAATCATGCCGGGCGGCGCCGCCGAACGGGCCGGCTTGCAGCCGGGTGACCTGATACTCGCCATCGACGACAAGCCGATGACGGACGGTATCGCCGTGATCGAAACGCTGATGCGGTCGCCTGGCAAGACCTTGCAAGTGCTGCTGCGCCGCCATGGCCAGGACCTCACGGTGCCGGTCACGCCGGAAGGCGAGGCGGGCAAGGGCGCCCAGGCAGCTGTAACAGTTGGTAAGATCAAGGCCGAGATCGCTTTGACGCCGGATATGATCGTCGTCGCCTCCGGGCCGTTTCAAGCTGTCGGCAAGGGCGCCGTGAAGGTCTGGGATACCAGCATCATGAGCTTGAAAATGCTCGGCAAGATGGTCACCGGCGAGGTCTCGCTGAAGAACGTGACGGGGCCGATCACCATCGCCGACTATGCGGGCCAGACGGCGCGCATCGGCCTGGTGAGCTACCTGAGCTTCATCGCCTTCATCAGTATCAGTCTGGGCGTGATGAATTTGCTACCCATTCCTGTTCTGGATGGCGGGCATTTGCTGTATTATTCGCTGGAAGTTTTGACCGGACGCCCCTTGCCGGAACGCGTAGGCGAGATTGCCCAGCGCCTGGGGCTCGGTCTGTTGCTGACCTTGATGGTGCTTGCCGTCTTTAATGATGTGCTGCGGCTGCTCAACTAATGCCACTGTTCCTGCCATTGCGTGAGTCGCACAAGCAATCTTTTGTGTATGTTGTCCACTGATTTATCCATTGATTAGCCAATGAAATTACATTCTGCTCGTATTGCCTTGCCTTCCTTTCGCCGCAGCCTGATCGGCGCCGCCGTCCTGGCACTCTGCTCCGGCCATGCGCTCGCTGTCGCTCCGTTCGTTGTCAAGGACATCCGGGTCGAAGGGATCCAGCGCACCGAAGCGGGCACCGTCTTTGCATACCTGCCGGTCAAAGTCGGCGAAACCTTCACCGACGAGAAAAGTATCGCCGCCATCAAGGCGCTGTACGCCACGAGCATGTTCAAAGATGTGCGCCTGGAAGCCGACGGCGATGTGCTGGTGGTGCTGGTCGAGGAGCGTCCGGCGATTGCGGCGGTGGAGTTCACGGGCACCAAGGAATTTGAAAAAGACGTGCTGGTCAAGGCATTGAAGGAAATCGGCGTCGGCGAGGCGAAGATTTTCGACAAGGCCTCGGTCGACCGCGCCGAACAGGAACTCAAGCGCCAGTATCTGTCGCACGGCCTGTATGGCGTGAAGATCACCACCACCGTCACGCCGATCGAGCGCAACCGCGTCAACGTGGTGTTCGCCGTCGACGAGGGCGACGTGGCCCGCATCAAGCAGATCAATATCGTCGGCAACAAGGCTTTCAGCGACAAGGAACTGCGCGAACAGCTGGCCCTGAACACGGGCGGCTGGTTCAGCTGGTACACCAAGGCCGACCAATATTCGAAGACCAAGCTGACCGGCGACATCGAGTCGCTCAAGTCCTACTACCTGGACCGCGGCTATATCGAGATGCAGGTCGATTCGACGCAGGTGTCGATCACGCCCGATAAAAAAGACATCTACCTGACCATCAATATTACCGAAGGCGAGAAGTACACGGTCACCGGCAGCAAGTTCGAAGGCGAGATGTTCGGCCGCGAAGAAGAACTGAAAGCGCTGAACCTGATGCGCGAAGGCCAGATCTATTCGGGCGCGCGCCTGACGGCCACCAACAAGCGCATCCAGGACCGCCTGGCCACCTTCGGCTACGCGTTTGCCAACGTCAACGCCAATCCGGAAATCAACCGCGACAAGCATGAAGTGGGCTTCACCTTCTTCATCGATCCGGGCAAGCGCGTCTACGTGCGCCACATGAATATCGCCGGCAATACCACCACCCGCGACGAAGTGATCCGCCGCGAATTCCGCCAGTTCGAATCGTCCTGGTACGACAGCAACAAGATCAAGCTGTCGCGTGACCGTGTCGACCGCCTCGGCTACTTCAAGGACGTGACCATCGATACGCCGGAAGCGCAGGGCACGTCCGACCAGGTCGACGTCAACGTGACGGTGGTGGAAAAACCGACCGGTAACTTCCTGATCGGCGGCGCGTTCTCGCAATCGGAAAAATTCACCCTGTCGGCATCGATTTCGCAGGCCAACTTTGCCGGTAGCGGCAACACGGTCGGCATCGAACTCAATACCAGTCATTACAGCCGCACCATCGCGTTCTCGCAGACCAATCCGTACTACACGGATGACGGCATTTCGCGCAGCTTCGAAATCTACCTGCGCACCACCGAACCGCCGGCGCTGAACATCGGCAGCTACAAGATCAAGCAGACCGGTGGCCGCGTCAGCTACGGCGTGCCGTTCTCGGAAGTCGACACCATCTTCTTCGGTATCGGCGCCGAGCGCTCGCAGATCGAAACCGACTCGACCAGCCCGCTGCGCTTCCGTCAGTATGTGATCGACAATGGCGGCCCGTCGGACGGCATCGGTTCGGCTACCACCAACTCGATCCCGCTGACGGCGGCCTGGCAGCGCGACAGCCGCGACAGCGCCCTGACGCCGTCGATCGGCCGCTACCAGCGCGTCAACCTGGAGGCCGACCTGATCGGCGACCAGAAATACTTCCGCGCCATTTACGAACACCAGTATTTCCGTCCGCTGTTCAGCAAGGTCACGCTGGCACTGAAGGGCGAGCTCGATTACGGCCACGGCATCGGCAACCACGTGTACCCGGTCTTCAAGAACTTCTACGGCGGCGGCATCGGTTCGGTGCGCGGCTACCTGAGCTCGTCGCTGGGTGCGGTCGAACCGAGCACCAACGATGCCGTGGGCGGTGCCTCGCGCCTGATCGCCAACGCCGAATTGCAGATGCCATTCCCCGGTTCGGGCAATGACCGCAGCTTGCGCTGGTTCGGTTTCCTTGACGGCGGGCAGGTTTACCAGGAAGGCGAAAAGATGCGCATCTCGCAATTGCGCTATTCTGCCGGTCTGGGGATCAGCTGGATTTCACCGGTCGGCCCGCTCAAGCTGAGCTACGCCAAGCCGTTGAATGCCAAGCCGACCGACCGCCTGGAGCGTTTCCAGTTCCAGATGGGTACCGGTTTCTGACCGGCATCCGCATGGGGCGCCAGCTTACACATTTTGACCATGGAGTATCATGAATACCGCATCCGCCACCCTGCCCAAGTCTCTTGCCGCAATCGCATTGTGCTGGAGTTCGCTGTTGCCGGTGCACGCACTGGCCCAGGAATCGAAGATCGCCTGGATCAGCAGCGAACGTATTTATAACGAGTCGAAACTGGCGAAACTGGCCAGCGCCAAGCTGGCCGAAGAGTTCCGCTCGCGCGAAAAAGCGGTGCAGGAGCTGGGCGCCCGCTTCAAGGTGGCCAATGAAGCGCTCGAGCGCGACATGCCGACCCTGAGCGAGGCCGACCGAGCCAAGCGCCAGCGCGAATTTTTCGAGCTGGACAAGGAGCTGCAGCGCCGCCAGCGCGAGTTCCGCGAGGACCTGAACCAGCGCACCAACGAAGAGCGCAGCGCCATCGCGGAAAAAGCCAATACCATCATCCAGCAGATGGCGCATGTCGAAGGCTATGACATCGTGCTGCAGGAAGCCCTGTGGGCCAGCCCGCGCATTGACATTACCGACAAGGTACTCAAGGCGCTGGACAAATAATAGAACGGTTTTACGCCTGACATTGCCGTAGCGAGCGGATGTGAGTTGTGGTTGAGACGCGGAGCTGTGCGCATGCACGGGGCCGCCCGAGGCAGTGAGCATCGGAGACCGCAAACCGCGCCGCGCAGTAGGCAATGGCAGGCGTTTTTATAGGGGTTTTATAGATGGGCACTCGACTAGGTGAATTGGTCGAACGCTTCGGTGGACAACTGGCGGGCGATGCCAACCTGGAAGTGACAGGCATCGCACCGCTGGCCGACGCCGGCGCTTCGCACATCAGCTTTCTCAGCAATAGCAAATTCCGCGCGCAGGCCGCCAGCAGTGGCGCCGCGGCGCTGATACTCACGCCGGCCGATGACGCGCTGATCAACGGCGACTACGCCGGCGCGCGCATCGTCACACCGAATCCTTACGTGTATTTCGCCCGCGCGGCGCAGTTTTTCGCCGCCCTGACCGAGGTCAAGGCGCCGCTGGGCGTCCATGCCAGCGCCATCGTCGACGCCTCCGCACAGATCGATCCGACCGCTTCCATCGGCGCGCGCGCCGTGATCGAAGCGGGCGCGGTGATTGGCCCCGGCTGCGTGATCGGTCCTGGCTGCGTGATCGGCCGTGACGCCGTCATCGGCGCCGGCACCCGGTTGTTCGCCAACGTCACCTTCCATGCGGACTGCGTGATCGGCGCGCGCGGCATCATCCATTCGGGCGCCGTGATCGGCACCGACGGCTTCGGCTTTGCCAACGAAGCCGGCGTGTATATCAAGATCCCGCAAACGGGCAGGGTGGTGATCGGCGACGATGTCGATATCGGCGCCAATACCACCATCGACCGTGGCGCGCTGGCCGACACGATTATCGAAGACGGCGTCAAGCTGGACAACCAGATCCAGATCGGCCACAACTGCCATATCGGTGCGCACACCGCCATGGCCGGCTGCGTCGGTGTGGCCGGCAGCGCCGTGATCGGCAAGTACTGCACCTTCGGCGGCGCCGCCATGGTGCTGGGCCACCTGACGATCGCCGACCGGGTTCACGTGGGCTCGGGCAGCATGGTCTCGCGCTCGATCGCGGAACCCGGCCAGTACACCGGCTTTTACCCGCTGGCGAAAAACGCCGACTGGGAAAAAAGCGCCGCCATCGTGCGCAATCTCACCAGCATGCGCGAGAAGATCCGCGCGCTGGAAAAAACCATTAAAACACTGACCAAGCAAGACGAAAAATGACGACTACTGAAAACAAGACCCTCGACATCCTGGCCATCAAATCGCTGCTGCCGCACCGCTATCCGCTGCTGCTGGTGGACCGCGTGCTGACCTGGGAATCGGGCAAGACCATCACCGCCATCAAGAACGTGACCGTCAACGAAGAATTCTTCCAGGGCCACTTCCCGCACAAGCCGGTGATGCCGGGCGTCCTGATGATCGAAGCGCTGGCGCAAACGGCCGCCTTGCTGTCGTTCCTGACGATGGGCGTCAAGCCCGATGAGAATTCGGTGGTGTATTTCGTCGGCATCGACAACGCGCGCTTCAAGCGTCCGGTGGAGCCGGGCGACCAGCTGAAGATGGACGTCGAAATCCTGCGCGTGTCGCGCGGTATCTGGAAATACAAGGCGGTCGGCACGGTCGACGGCAAGGTCGCGCTGGAAGCGGAACTGATGTGCACCATCCGCAGTTCGCAGGACGCGAGCCAGCCAGCGGGGCAGTAATATGGGGTCCATCCACTCCACCGCGGTGATCGACCCGAAGGCCGAGCTCGACAGCTCGGTCGAGGTGGGGCCGTACACCATCATCGGCCCTGATGTGCGCATCGGCGCCGGCACCAGGATCGGCCCGCATGTGGTGATCGAGGGCCATACCACCATCGGCGCGGACAATCATCTGTTCCAGTTTTCCTCGATCGGCGCACAGCCGCAGGATAAAAAATGGTCGGGCGAGGCGACCCGCCTGGAAATTGGCGACCGCAACACCATCCGCGAATTCTGCACCTTCAACACCGGCACGGTGCAGGGCGGCGGCGTGACGCGCCTGGGCAATGACAACTGGATCTCGGCCTATGTGCACCTGGCGCACGACTGCCAGGTGGGCAACAACACGATTTTCTCCAACAACGCCCAGCTGGCGGGCCATGTGGAGATCGGCGACTGGGTCATCATGAGCGGTTTTGCCAACGTCCACCAGTTCTGCAAGATCGGCGCGCACGCCTTTGTCGGCATGAGCACCAGCCTGACCCAGGACGTGCCGCCGTTCGTGCTGTTGAACGGCAATCCGGCGGCGGCCCACGGCGTCAATATCGAAGGCCTGAAGCGCCGCGGCTTCACGCGCGAGCAGATCAACGGCATCCGCACCGCCTATAAACTGATCTACCGCTCGGGCCTGACGCTGGAGGAATCGAAGGCGGCGCTGTTCGAAGAAGAGCAGGGTTCCGCGCCGGAAGTGGCGGAACATATCCGCGCCATGCGCGAATTTTTAGGCGTGGCCTCGCGTGGCATCGTTCGATAAGCTCTCTGTCGCCATGGTGGCCGGCGAGGTGTCGGGCGACCTGCTGGCCAGCCGGTTGTTGTCCGGCCTGGCGCCGCAGCTGCCCGGCGCGCGTTTTCACGGCATCGGCGGCGAGCATATGGCGGCCCAGGGCTTTGTGTCCGACTGGCCGCTGGACAAGCTGACGGTGCGTGGCCTGTTCGAGATCATCCCCCGCTACCGCGAGATCAAGGGCATCCAGAACGCACTGCGCGACCAGCTGATCGCCGAGCGCCCGGCCGTCTTCATCGGCGCCGACTATCCGGGTTTCAACCTGGGCCTGGAACAGCAGCTGAAAGCTGCCGGCATCCCCACCGTGCATTACATCGGGCCGCAGATCTGGGCCTGGCGCGGCGGGCGCATCAAGAAGATCATCAAGGCCGTCTCGCACATGCTGGTGATCTTCCCGTTCGAGGAGGAGATCTACCGCAAGGCGGGCGTGCCGGTGACCTATGTCGGTCATCCGCTGGCCGAAATGATCCCGCTGCAGCCGGACGAAGCGGCCGCGCGCCGCACCCTCGGTTTGCCGGAAGACGCCAATGTGGTGACCCTGATGCCGGGCAGCCGCATGGGCGAACTCAAATACAATACGGTGGCGTTTGTTTCCGCCTGCAAGCTGCTGCTGGCGCGCGACCGTTCGCTGCGCTTTGTGGCGCCGATGGCCGGCGAAAAGCAGCGCCAGTATTTCCTGCAACTGGTCAAGGAAGCCGGCCTGCAGGAGGTCGAGATCCTGCTGACGGACGGCGGCTCGCACACCGCGATCTGCGCCGCCGACGCGGTGCTGGTGGCGTCGGGCACGGCCTCGCTGGAAGTGGCGCTGTACAAAAAACCGATGGTGATCGCCTACAAGATGATGCGCGCCTCGTGGGAAATCATGCGCCACATGGGTTACCAGCCGTGGATCGGCCTGCCCAATATCCTGGCACGCGACTACCTGGTGCCGGAACTGCTGCAGAACGCCGCCAGCCCCGAAGCGCTGGCCGAGGCCGTGTGGCGGCAGCTGAGCGACATCCCCGGCCGTTTGTGCCTGGTGCAGCGCTTTACCGACATGCACCACAGCCTGCTGCGCGACAGTGCGCGCGACAGCGCCAACGCGGTGATGCAGGTGATCGCCGCCAACAAGAAGTAATTGAAAAAGATTCAACGTGAAAAATAGCTATCCCGGCCTGTTTGACGACTTGCCATTCTCTCTGGACGAAATCATTTGCGGCGTCGACGAGGCAGGGCGCGGCCCGCTGGCCGGCCCGGTCTTCGCCGCCGCCGTGATCCTCGACCCGAACCAGCCCATCGACGGCTTGCGCGATTCGAAAAAACTCTCCGAAGCCAGGCGCGATTTGCTGGCGCCGCAGATCCGCGCCAAGGCGCTGGCCTGGGCGATTGCCGAAGCATCGGAAGAAGAAATCGACCGCCTGAACATTTTGCAGGCGTCGATGCTGGCCATGCGCCGCGCCGTCGAAGCATTGGCGACCGTGCCGACCCTGGCCCTGATCGACGGCAACCGCTGCCCGGTCATGCCGATCCGCGGCATGGCCATCATCGGTGGCGACGACAAGGTCGATGCGATTTCGGCCGCCTCGATCCTGGCCAAGACGGCCCGTGACGCGGCACTGGTGCGGCTGCATGCGCAGTATCCCGAATACTGCTTCGACCAGCACAAGGGCTATGGCACCAAATTGCATATCGAGCGCCTGCACCTGCATGGCGCCTCGCCGGTGCACCGCCGCTCGTTCGCCCCGGTGCGCAATGTGATCGCACTGTTCGGCGGCCAGGAGCTGGCCGCATGAAGACCATCACCTCGCGCGACAACGCGCAATACAAGGATCTGTTGAAACTGGCTGGCAGCTCGCAGGCGCGCCGCAAGTCGGGCCGCAGCCTGCTCGACGGCGTCCATCTGTGCCAGTCCTATTTGCAGCTGCGCGGCCTGCCCGAGCAATGCATCGTCAGCGAAAGCGCCTTGCGCAATCCGGAAGTGATGGAGATCGTCGGCCAGCTGGAAAGCCAGCGCGCCCATGTGCTGGGCCTGCCCGACGCGCTGTACAACGCCGTCAGCCAGGTCGAACACGGCGTGGGCGTGATGTTTTTGATCGAGACACCCGAGCGTGCCGTGACGGCGCCGGTGACGGTGTCGGCGGTGCTGCTCGATAACCTGCAGGACCCGGGCAATGTCGGCTCGATCCTGCGCAGCGCGGCCGCCGCCGGCATCACGCAGGTGTATTGCAGCGCCGGCACGGCGTTCTGCTGGTCGCCGAAAGTGCTGCGCGCGGCGATGGGCGCGCATTTCGTGCTCGATATCTTTGAAAACGTCGACCTGGCCGCGCTGGTGTCGAACGCCAAGGTCACCACGCTGGCCACCAGCGGCTACGCCACCACGCAGTTGTACGACGTCGACCTGCGCCAGCCGGTCGCCTGGCTATTTGGCCATGAAGGGCAGGGCGTGGCCGACGACCTGCTGTCGATGGCGACGCACCAGGTGGTGATACCGCACCTGGGCCAGATCGAGTCGCTGAACGTGGCCGCCTGCGCCGCCGTCTGCTTCTTCGAGCAGGTGCGCCAGGGCCAATCCTGATCGGGCTATCCCCATGTCTTTTCCTCTGCTTGCCGATGGCGCGGTACGTGACGAGGCCTGGTGGCGCCAGGTCGCCGCCTCGTATCCGGCGCCCCCGGATGCCGTCGTCAATCTGGAACACGGCTATTTTGGCGCCATGGCCGCGCCCGTGCAGGCGGCCTTTGAACAGGCCGTGCGCTACACCAACGAGCAACTGAGTCCCTTCGTGCGCGGCGACTTCACGCTGCGGCACGTCGATGTCCTGCGCGCGCGCATCGCCGCGCTGATCCGCGCCGAACCGCACGAGATCCTGCTGACGCGCAGCGGCACCGAATCGATGCAGGTGCTGATCACGCAATACCATGGCCTGGCGCCCGGTGATACCGTGTTGTGGAGTAATCTCGATTATCCGGCCATGCGCACCGCCATGCGCTGGCTGGCCCAGCGCCGGGGCGTGACCAGCACGCAAGTGCCGATCGATTTGCCTGTCGGCGACGACGAGATCATCGCCCGTTACGCGCAAGCCATGCGCCAGGCTGTCAAGCCGAAACTGCTGCTGCTGTCGCAGGTGACGCCGGCCAACGGCCAGCAACTGCCGGTGCGCGAACTGACCGCGCTGGCGCGCGAACACGGCATCGACGTGCTGCTCGACAGCGCCCATGCACTGGGGCAGGTCGAGGTGGATGTGCAGGCCATGGACGTCGATTTTGCCGGTTTCAATCTGCACAAATGGATAGGCGCACCAAGCGGGCTCGGTTTCGTCTACATGCGCGCTTCGCAGCTGCACAAGATCGAGCCGCATTTCGGCGACGGCGATTATCCGCTCGATGATATCCGTTGCCGCCTGCACATGGGCATGCCGCCGATAGCCGCCATCCTGGCGGCACCCGCCGCGCTGGATTTTCATGAAAGCCTCGGTGGCACGCCAGCCAAGATGGCGCGCCTGGCCTGGCTGCGCAATTACTGGATCAGCCGCGCCGCGCAGCTGCCCGGCGTGCGCCTGCTGTCGCCGCTCGATGCACAGCGCGGCTCGGCGCTGGTCGGCTTCGCGATTGACGGCATGAGCGCACGCCAGTTGCAGCAAGCGCTGCTGCAACGCTTCGGCCTGTTTACCGTCGAGCGCAATGCCGGCCACATCGACGTGGTGCGCGCCACGGTGGCCATCACCACCACGACAGAGGAACTGGACCGCCTGTTGGCGGCGCTGGCTGTGCTGGGCGCCGAGGCGGGCTGAAACCGCTGGACGCACTCAGGTCCGGCTCAGAAAATAAAAATCCATGGGCGCCGGGGATGGTGTTTTTTCTATCAAGAAAAGTGGATACACTTGTTACTCCCCCTTTAAAATTTGATTGGAATGCCATGCCTGCAAATTTGCCATCCTCCGCACAAGCCCTGGTGCCATACACGGGCTACTATCCCTTGCCCAGTGTTCCTGGCGCCTTTGTGACGGTCGACACCAGCATGACGTCGTCAGGTGACACCGTTTCCTATGATGCCAGCGTCACCATCTCGACAGATGGACTGAACTCGACCCAATACGCTGCGAGTGCGTGCGCGCTCGACGGCAATACGCTGGTGATTACCGGCCAGGCCGGTACCGTGGCAACGCTGGCTTTCACGCCGACCACAGGCGGGATGCAGGTAAGCGGAACGATCACCGACTACGCAGGCGAAGCACAGGGCATGTCGCCGTTCGCACCGGTGGATTTCTCGGTGTGGGATGGCATTTATTAGGTTCATCGCACTTTACCGGGGAACGCATCCTTGATTTTCAGAAAGAAGTAGGATGCGTCCCGAAATCCGTAAGCCA